>NZ_JBSVWS010000002.1:0-159255 GCF_054071155.1 Pseudomonas sp. SDO5532_S415
GGGTTGGCGTGAGACACAAATGATGGGCACCCCCGATCCACTGTGGGAGCGAGCCTGCTCGCGAAGAGGGCGTCACATTCAACACTGCACCGACTGTTGTACTGGCATCCCCGTCCCACAGCCTTATAATGCCCGCCATTGCGTACATCAGCAGGCTGTTCCCCTTGGCAAACATAGATAACCCGGCCGCCGAAATGGCGGCCGACGGCTTTTTCCGGATCGCGTTGGGCGTTGAATACAAGGGCTCGCGTTATCGCGGCTGGCAGCGCCAGGCCTCCGGTGTGCTCACTGTGCAGGAAACCCTCGAAAACGCCCTGTCCAAAGTCGCCGACTCTCCCGTGTCGCTGCTCTGCGCCGGGCGTACGGATGCCGGCGTGCATGCCTGTGGTCAGGTGGTTCATTTCGATACCCAGGTCGAACGGTCGATGAAAGCCTGGGTCATGGGCGCCAACATCAACTTGCCGCACGACGTCAGTGTCAGTTGGGCCAAGGTCATGCCGGCGCATTTTCATGCACGGTTCAAGGCCATCGCCCGGCGCTACCGCTATGTGATCTACAACGATCAGATCCGCCCGGCGCACCTCAATGAAGAAATCACCTGGAACCACCGTCCGCTGGACGTCGAGCGTATGGCCGAGGCGGCTCAATACCTGGTGGGAACCCATGACTTCAGCGCTTTTCGCGCCGGTCAGTGCCAGGCCAAGTCGCCGATCAAGCAATTGCATCACCTGCGCGTCACGCGCCACGGCAAGATGATCGTGCTGGATATCCGCGCCAATGCCTTCCTGCACCACATGGTGCGCAACATTGCCGGTGTACTGATGACCATCGGCGCTGGCGAGCGTCCGGTGGAATGGATGAAGGAAGTGCTGGAGAGCCGGATCCGCCGTACCGGTGGGGTGACGGCGCATCCGTTCGGGTTGTATCTGGTGCAGGTCGAGTACCGTGACGAGTTCGAATTGCCCGAGCGATACATCGGGCCGCACTTCCTGACCGGTTTCTCCGAACTTGACGGCTGACGCCCTCGAACGCTTTTGTTACCATCCGGGACTTTCTCGGATTTGCCGTGGGGTTTTCTCGACATGTCAGCCGTTCGCAGCAAGATTTGCGGGATTACCCGCATAGAAGATGCGTTGGCAGCGGTCGAAGCCGGAGCCGATGCCATCGGATTCGTGTTTTATGCCAAGAGCCCGCGGGCGGTGACGTTCCAGCAGGCGCGCGCGATCATCAAGGCGTTGCCACCGTTCGTCACCACCGTGGGTTTGTTCGTCAATGCCAGCCGTTGCGAGTTGGGGGAAATTCTCGACGCCGTGCCGCTGGACCTTTTGCAGTTCCATGGTGATGAAAGCGCTGAAGACTGCGAAGGCTGGCATCGTCCGTACATCAAGGCATTGCGGGTCAAGGCCGGTGACGACATCGCGGCAGCCTGTGCTGCATATCCAGGCGCCAGCGGCATTCTGCTCGATGCTTATGTAGAAGGCATTCCCGGTGGAACCGGCGAAGCGTTCGACTGGTCACTGATACCGCAGGGCTTGAGCAAGCCGATCATCCTGGCGGGCGGCCTGACCCCTGATAACGTCGCCGAAGCGGTGGCGCGGGTTCGGCCTTATGCCGTGGATGTCAGTGGCGGGGTAGAGGCGAGCAAGGGCATCAAGGATCACGCAAAGATCAAGGCGTTCATCAAAGCGGTACGCGGATGATGTGACGGCTGGCACACTGCCGCCGTCCACTGCACTGTACAAAAACGGCTGAGGATTGATGGGTCGTACGCAGGTCACGCTTCACTGACCCGGCCATCCATCAAACATCGCCGCACACATGAATTTAGCTCAAGGGCATACGCGGGGCTGCGAACTAGAGCGTTCGGGCCGCCGGTACTGGAGAAAGAAAGCATGAGCAACTGGTTGGTAGACAAACTGATCCCTTCGATCATGCGTTCCGAGGTCAAGAAGAGCTCGGTGCCTGAAGGTCTTTGGCACAAATGCCCGTCTTGCGAGGCTGTGTTGTATCGTCCGGAGCTGGAAAAGACCCTGGACGTTTGCCCCAAGTGCAATCACCACATGCGTATCGGCGCGCGCGCCCGTATCGACATTTTCCTCGACGCCGAAGGTCGTGCCGAGCTGGGTGCGGACCTGGAGCCGGTCGACCGTCTGAAGTTCCGTGACGGCAAGAAGTACAAGGATCGCCTGACCGCAGCGCAAAAGCAGACCGGCGAAAAAGACGCCCTGATTTCCATGAGCGGCACGCTGTTGGGCATGCCGGTAGTGGTTTCGGCGTTCGAATTCAACTTCATGGGCGGTTCGATGGGCGCCATCGTCGGCGAGCGCTTCGTGCGCGCCGCCAACTACGCCTTGGAAAAACGCTGCCCAATGATCTGCTTCTCCGCCTCCGGCGGTGCGCGGATGCAGGAAGCGCTGATCTCCCTGATGCAAATGGCCAAGACCTCCGCGGTACTGGCGCGTCTGCGTGAAGAAGGCATTCCGTTCATCTCCGTGCTGACCGATCCGGTCTACGGCGGTGTTTCCGCCAGTCTGGCGATGCTGGGCGACGTGATCGTCGGCGAGCCGAAAGCCCTGATCGGCTTTGCCGGTCCGCGCGTCATCGAGCAGACCGTGCGCGAAAAACTGCCGGAAGGCTTCCAGCGCAGTGAATTCCTGCTGGAGCACGGTGCGATCGACATGATCATTCACCGTCAGGAACTGCGTCCGCGCCTGGGTAACCTGCTGGCGCAAATGATGGGCCTGCCGACGCCGAAGTTCGTCGCCGCGCCAATTGAACCGATCGTCGTTCCACCGGTGCCTGCCAACATATGACCGAACGTACCCTTGGCGAGTGGCTCGCCTACCTTGAGCAGTTGCACCCTTCGGCCATCGACATGGGCCTTGAGCGCTCGCAACAGGTAGCGTCCCGCATGGGACTGGGCAAGCCGGCGCCTCGGGTGATTACGGTCACCGGCACCAACGGCAAGGGTTCGACCTGTGCCTTCGTAGCGTCTTTGCTGCGAGCCCAGGGCCTGAACGTCGGTGTCTACAATTCGCCGCACCTGCTGCGTTACAACGAGCGGGTGCAGGTCAACGGCGTCGAGGCTACTGACGCCGAGCTGTGCCAGGCCTTCGCTGCGGTGGAGGCGGGGCGCGGCGATACTTCCCTGACTTATTTCGAAATGGGCACCCTGGCGGCGTTCTGGCTGTTTCAACAGTCCGGGCTCGATGCCGTGGTGCTGGAAGTCGGTCTGGGCGGTCGTCTGGACACGGTCAACGTGGTAGACGCCGATATGGCGCTGGTCACCAGCATTGGCGTCGACCATGCGGATTATTTGGGTGATACCCGTGAGTCCGTGGCCTTCGAAAAGGCCGGCATCTTCCGTCAGGGCGCGCCTGCGCTCTGTGGCGACCTGAATCCTCCACAACCCCTGCTGGATAAAGCGCGCGAGCTCAACTGCCCGTTTTTCCTGCGTGGGCGCGATTTCGATCTCGGGATCACCGACCATAACTGGCAATGGCGCGGCCTCGACGCTCAGGGCCGTGTGGTCGAGTTACACGATTTGCCCTTGCTTGATCTGCCGATGGAAAACGCCGCGCTGGCGTTGCAGGCCTATCTGCTGCTCGGATTGCCTTGGTTGGATGCGCAAATCATCGACGCGCTGCAAGCCACTCGCGTGGTCGGTCGTCTCGATCGCCGGCAGTTCAACTGGCAGGGCGAGCGTCTGAATCTGCTGCTGGATGTGGGGCATAACCCACATGCGGCTGAATATCTGGCCCGGCGTCTGGCCAGTCGTCCACCTGTCGGCAAGCGCCTGGCGGTGTTCGGTTTGCTGGCGGACAAGGATCTGGATGGTGTAATTGACGAGTTGAGTGCTAGTGTCGAGCACTGGGCCGTCGCACCGCTGGATTCGCCGCGGGCACGGCCGGTAGTCGAGTTGCACGGGGCGCTGCACAAGCGCGGTGCTTCGGTAACGTCATATGGCAGCGTGGCCGCCGCCCTGGAAGGGCAGTGTGCGCTGGCGACGAGCGACGACGAAATTCTGTTGTTCGGATCATTTTATTGTGTCGCCGAGGCCCTGGATTGGCTGGCCCGGCGCTCCACGGAGGAAGCGGCAAATGGCATTGCTGGATAAAGCCTACAAACAGCGCATGGTTGGCGCCCTGGTCCTGGTGGCATTGGCCGTGATTTTCCTGCCGATGCTGTTCTCCCGTCAGGATGAGCAGCGCCAGGTAACGGTCGAGGCCCCGGCTGCTCCGCAAGCGCCAGCGATGCCGCAAGTGCAGGTTGAACCGGTAGTGGTGCCAGAACCCCAAGCCTTGCCACAGGAACCGGTGCCGAGCGACGACGATATCGCTCAGGACGTGCCTGCAGCGCCGGCTGCACCGGTCGCACCGGCTGTGTCCGCTGTGTCCGCTGTACCGGCACCGGCTCCGGCGCCAGCTGCCAAGCCGGTCACACCGCCTGCTCCGGCACCGATCCCGGCGCTGGCTGCCAAGCCCGCGACGGCTCCTGCCCAACCCATTACGGCGGCTCCGGGCAAGCCGGACACCACGCAGAGTCGCGTCGATGCCAATGGGTTGTCGGTCAGCTGGTCGGTGCAACTGGCCAGCCTGTCCAACCGTGAAAGTGCGGAAAAACTGCAGAAAACCCTGCGCAGCCAGGGTTACAACGCTTATATCCGTTCTGCCGACGGCAAGAACCGGGTGTTTGTCGGGCCGCTGATCGAGCGCGCCGAGGCCGATCGTCTGCGTGACTTGTTGAACCGCCAGCAGAACCTCAAGGGATTTGTGGTGCGCTTTCAACCAGAGCGCGGCTAAATCTATCGACCCGATTTGAAATGCACTGACAATCGCAGCTTACCGATAAGCATGGGCTCTGCTAAAATGCGCCGCCTTATCCGTCTGTAGGCTGCACTGTGCCATTTACCTGGGTTGACTGGGCGATCGTTGCAATCGTCGCCATCTCCGCATTGATCAGTCTGAGCCGCGGCTTCGTCAAAGAAGCACTGTCGCTGGTGACCTGGATCATCGCAGGAGTCGTTGCCTGGATGTTTGGTGGCTCATTGTCCGAGTACCTCGCCGGATACATCCAAACGCCATCAGCCCGTGTGATCACGGGTTGCGCAATAATGTTTGTCGCCACGTTAATCGTAGGCGCAATGATCAATTATCTTATCGGCGAATTGGTACGCGTCACCGGGCTGTCCGGGACCGATCGATTCCTCGGCATGGCCTTCGGCGCCGCGCGTGGCGGGCTGCTGGTGGTCGTGGCGGTCGGGCTGTTGAGCCTGGGGCCGGTACAGCAGGACGAGTGGTGGCAACAGTCGCAGCTCGTGCCAAAATTTCTATTGGTCGCAGACTGGTCCAAAAACCTGATTCTCGGGTGGAGCAGTCAGTGGCTTGCCAGCGGAATCAGCGTACCCGCTGATATACCGTTCAAGGAGCACCTCTTGCCGACGGCCAAAACGCCTCAGTGAGTTGTGTTCAGTTCAGATCCATTAAGTAGGGGTTGCGTCGCATGTGTGGCATCGTCGGTATCGTCGGTAAGTCGAACGTCAATCAGGCGCTGTATGACGCGCTAACCGTCCTCCAGCACCGCGGCCAGGACGCTGCCGGTATCGTGACCAGCCATGATGGCCGGTTATTCCTGCGCAAGGACAATGGCCTGGTGCGTGACGTGTTCCAGCAGCGTCACATGCAGCGCCTGGTCGGCCATATGGGCATCGGCCATGTGCGCTACCCGACTGCGGGCAGCTCGACGTCGGCCGAAGCTCAGCCGTTTTACGTCAACTCGCCTTACGGCATCACCCTGGCGCACAACGGCAACCTGACCAACGTTGAACAACTGGCCAAGGAGATTTACGAATCCGACCTGCGCCATGTCAACACCAGCTCCGATTCGGAAGTGCTGCTTAACGTGTTCGCACACGAACTGGCCCAGCGCGGCAAGTTGCAGCCGACCGAAGAGGACGTCTTCGCTGCCGTCACCGACGTGCACAACCGTTGCGTGGGCGGTTATGCGGTCGTGGCGATGGTGACCGGCTACGGCATCGTCGGTTTCCGCGATCCGCACGGCATCCGTCCGATCGTGTTCGGCCAGCGTCACACCGACGAAGGCGTCGAATACATGATCGCCTCCGAAAGCGTGTCCCTGGACGTGCTCGGATTCACCCTGATTCGCGACCTGGCACCGGGCGAAGCGGTCTACATCACTGAAGACGGCAAGCTGCACACCCGTCAGTGCGCAACCAACCCGTCCCTGACCCCGTGCATCTTCGAACACGTCTACCTGGCGCGTCCGGATTCGATCATCGACGGCGTGTCGGTGTACAAGGCCCGTCTGCGCATGGGTGAGAAACTCGCCGAGAAGATCCTGCGCGAGCGTCCTGATCACGATATCGACGTGGTCATCCCGATCCCGGACACCAGCCGCACCGCGGCCCTGGAGCTGGCGAACCACCTGGGCGTGAAATTCCGCGAAGGCTTCGTGAAGAACCGCTACATCGGCCGGACCTTCATCATGCCGGGCCAGGCGGCACGGAAAAAATCCGTACGCCAGAAGCTCAACGCGATCGAGCTGGAATTCCGCGGCAAGAACGTAATGTTGGTGGACGATTCCATCGTGCGCGGCACCACCTGCAAGCAGATCATCCAGATGGCACGCGAGGCGGGCGCCAAGAACGTTTACTTCTGCTCTGCCGCACCGGCCGTGCGCTTCCCGAACGTCTACGGTATCGACATGCCGAGCGCCCACGAACTGATCGCCCACAACCGTTCGACCCAGGATGTGGCGGACCTGATCGGTGCCGACTGGCTGATCTATCAGGACCTGCCTGACTTGATCGAAGCGGTCGGTGGCGGCAAGATCAAGATCGAGAAGTTCGATTGTGCGGTGTTCGACGGCCAGTACGTGACCGGCGACGTCGACGAGGCTTACCTGAACAAGATCGAGCAGGCACGTAACGATGCCTCCAAGGTCAAGACGCAGGCAGTCAGCGCGATCATCGATCTGTACAACAACTGAGTAACTACCGGCCCTGAGGGGCCGGTTTTGTATCTGGCTTTTAATTTTCGAGAATAGGGAAAGGAGTGACAGCATGAGTCAGGATTGGGATGCCGGTCGGTTGGACAGCGACCTCGAAGGCGTAGCGTTCGATACCCTGGCCGTACGTGCCGGTCAGCACCGTACGCCGGAAGGCGAGCACGGTGATCCGATGTTCTTCACTTCCAGCTATGTGTTCCGCACCGCCGCCGACGCGGCCGCACGCTTTGCCGGGGAAGTGCCGGGCAACGTCTACTCGCGCTATACCAACCCGACCGTGCGCGCCTTCGAAGAGCGCATTGCCGCCCTGGAAAGCGCCGAGCAAGCCGTTGCCACTGCCACTGGCATGGCCGCGATCATGGCGGTGGTGATGAGCCTGTGCAGCGCCGGCGACCACGTCCTGGTATCGCGCAGCGTGTTCGGCTCGACCATCAGCCTGTTCGAGAAATACTTCAAGCGTTTCGGCGTCGAAGTCGATTACGTTCCGTTGGCGGATTTATCCGGCTGGGACGCGGCGATCAAGTCCAACACCAAATTGCTGTTCGTCGAATCGCCGTCCAATCCGCTGGCCGAGCTGGTGGACATCGCCGAGCTGGCGAAAATCGCTCACGCCAAGGGCGCGATGCTGGTAGTCGATAACTGCTTCTGCACCCCGGCCTTGCAGCAGCCGCTGAAACTGGGCGCAGACATCGTTGTGCACTCGGCGACCAAGTTCATCGACGGCCAGGGCCGTTGCATGGGCGGTGTCGTGGCCGGTCGCAGCGAGCAAATGAAAGAAGTGGTGGGTTTCCTGCGTACCGCCGGGCCGACCCTGAGCCCGTTCAACGCCTGGATCTTCCTCAAGGGCCTGGAAACCCTGAATCTGCGGATGAAGGCGCATTGCGCCAACGCCCAGGAGTTGGCCGAGTGGCTGGAGCAGCAGGACGGTATCGAGAAAGTCCATTACGCCGGCCTCAAGAGCCATCCGCAGCACGAATTGGCTCAGCGTCAGCAAAAAGGTTTTGGCGCGGTGGTGAGTTTCGAAGTCAAGGGCGGCAAAGAGGGCGCCTGGCGCTTTATCGATGCAACCCGACTGATTTCGATCACCGCCAACCTGGGTGATAGCAAAACCACCATCACGCACCCGAGCACCACCTCCCACGGTCGTCTCGCGCCGCAAGAGCGTGAAGCCGCAGGCATTCGTGACAGCCTGATCCGCATCGCGGTCGGCCTGGAAGACGTGGCGGACCTGCAAGCCGACCTGGCGCGCGGTTTGGCTGCCCTGTGATCGAGTTGTCCACGCCAACGGGCTCCAATGGCCGTGTAGCGCTGGTCACCGGCGCTGCGCGGGGCATCGGTCTGGGCATTGCTGCCTGGTTGATCAGCGAAGGCTGGCAAGTGGTGCTGACGGATCTGGACCGGGTGCGCGGATCGAAAGTGGCGAAGGTGCTAGGTGAGAACGCCTGGTTCATCGCCATGGACGTCTCTAATGAGGCGCAGGTTGCATTGGGTGTTGCCGAGGTATTGGGGCAGTTCGGGCGTCTGGATGCGCTGGTGTGCAACGCCGCTGTTGCCGACCCGCACAACATCACCCTGGAAAGTCTCGATCTGGCTTACTGGAATCGGGTATTGGCGGTCAATCTCAGTGGGCCGATGTTGTTGGCCAAACATTGTGCGCCGTATCTGCGAGCCCATAGCGGGGCGATCGTCAATCTGGCCTCGACCCGTGCCGGGCAGTCGGAACCCGATACCGAGGCGTATGCGGCGAGCAAGGGCGGCCTGTTGGCCCTGACTCACGCGTTGGCCATCAGTCTGGGGCCGGAGATTCGCGTCAATGCGGTCAGCCCGGGCTGGATCGATGCGCGGGACCCTTCGGTGCGCCGTGCCGAGCCGCTGACCGATGCCGATCATGCCCAGCATCCGGCGGGCAGGGTAGGGACGGTCGAGGACGTGGCGGCGATGGTGGCCTGGTTGCTGTCGAAGAACGCCGGTTTCGTCACGGGGCAGGAGTTCGTGGTGGACGGTGGCATGACCAAGAAGATGATTTACAGCGAGTAACTCAGGCATTGATGTTGAATGTGCCGCCGTCTTCGCGAGCAGGCTCGCTCCCACATTAGAAATGCGATCCATTGTGGGAGCGAGCCTGCTCGCGAAAGCGGTCGACGCAGTACCGATTGAAAGAATTTTGTCTTTTTCAGAAAAACTTCAATCCTGCTATTGACTTAGGTTCGCTACCTGCGTAAATTTCGCGGCCTCGGAGATGCAAACGGGTGATTAGCTCAGCTGGGAGAGCGTCTGCCTTACAAGCAGAATGTCGGCGGTTCGATCCCGTCATCACCCACCACTCCCGAGAGTCTTGCGAAAGCAAGATGGAAGCTGAAAAGCCTCCACCGACGCGCAGCGGTAGTTCAGTCGGTTAGAATACCGGCCTGTCACGCCGGGGGTCGCGGGTTCGAGTCCCGTCCGCTGCGCCATATTTCACGAATCGGATTCATTCGGTTCGCGGTTGACTGATTTAGTGGCTAAAAAGCACCGAAGCTTTCAGCCAAACGAGTTACAAGGACGCAAGTCCACAGCGATACGCAGCGGTAGTTCAGTCGGTTAGAATACCGGCCTGTCACGCCGGGGGTCGCGGGTTCGAGTCCCGTCCGCTGCGCCATATCTGCCTCAAGGCCCACTGAACGCCTTGATGCTACGAAGAAAGCCGAGATTGGCTACTTCGAGTCGATAGCAAAGACCCTGGTCGAAAGACCGGGGTTTTTTGTGTTTGAAATTCGGTATTTCTCTCCTTTCGCTCTTACCGCCTGATCTTTCTGCGCGTTCGCTGCATAAAGCACTTGGTTCGTCGCTGCGATATTAATTAGAATCACTCTCATTTACGATAACTCCTGGCACAGGGCTTCTTGAGATGAGTGATGTGGCGATGCCGAAGGAGCAAACCCTCCACGATCTGTACCGCGATCACCGTGGCTGGCTTGAAAGCTGGTTGAGACGTCGCATGGGCAACGCGTGCGATGCAGCGGATCTCAGCCAGGATACGTTCCTGCGTTTGCTCGCCAGCTCCCAGCGGATCGCGGATCTGCATGAGCCCCGTGCCTATCTGCTGACAGTGGGCAAACGCTTGCTGAGCAACTTTTACAAACGCCGCAGTCTGGAGCAGGCCTACCTGAGTGCCCTGGCATCGCTGCCCGAGGATTGTGTGCCGTCCCCCGAGCAGCGCTGGTTGCTGCTGGAAACCCTGCAAGCCCTGGATGAACTGCTCGACGGATTACCGAGAGCGGTTAGACGGGCGTTCCTCTGGAGCCAGCTCGAAGGCTTGAACTACCAGCAAATCGCTGAGCGCTTGAAAGTTTCGGAGCGCACGATCAAACGTTATATGGCGCAAGCCTACGAGCATTGCCTGTTGGTGGAGCTGTGAGTAGCCCGGCGCCCGATGTCCGTCAGGCTGTGCGTGCCGCCGCGCAGTGGCTGGCGCTGCTGGAGTCCGGTGGTGCTACCGAACAGGACCGGGCGAACCTGCAGCGATGGCGCGACAGCTGCCGCAGCCATGAGCTGGCCTGGCAGAAGGCGCAAGCCTTGCGCCAACGCTTTGCCGACCTGCCTTCAGCCTTGGCCCTGAGCAGTCTCGATCGTCCCGATCCAGCGCGACGCGTGGTGCTCAAGCGCGCATTGGGCGCGGTGGCGCTGGTGCCGACGGCCTGGCTGATCAGTCGGCAATTGCCGCTGGAGGTCTGGCGTGCCGACCTGCACACCGCCACGGGTGAACGCAAACAGGTGCAACTGGCCGATGGCAGTTCCCTTCAACTCAATACCGCCAGCGCCGTCGATGTGGATTTGCCGAGCCGTCGGGTGAAGTTGGTGAAGGGTGAGATGTCGCTGAAGGTGTCGGGCACCTTGCCGCTGACGATTCAGACCCGGTTCGGACAAGTGATCGTCAGTCAAAGTGAAGTCTGCGTCCGCCAGAACGCGAGCAGTTGCCGGGTGTCGGTGTTCAACGGGGTCGTGCAGTTGCAGCCGTTGCAGGGCACCTCGCTGACATTGCGAGCGGGACAGCAGATCAACCTGCAAGCAACTGGCGCCTCAACGGTCGAGCCGTTCGATGTGCTGCAACCCGGTTGGCGCGAAGGCGTGTTGATGGCGAAGAACCAGGCGCTGGGGGATTTCCTGCGTGAACTCGACACTTATCGGCCAGGTGTGTTGCGTTGGGAGCAGGAGCTTGAAGCACTGCGGATCACCGGCAGTTTTCGCCTGGACGACACTGATCGCATCCTCGCGCTGCTCGCGGCCAGCCTGCCGCTGGAGGTGCAAACGCGTACCCGTTACTGGGTGACGTTGGTGGCGCGTAAAAAAATTGTCTGAAGCCTGTCCCCTTTTTTCGACTCGCTTGTCATTCAAGGCAACTGAACGAACAAGAGAGCTTCTTCAATGCCCGCAGTAAAGCCCTGCTGTCCGCGTCCGGCGTCGTCCGGTCTGCGCCCTCTGTTGCGCCTGAGCCTGATGTTGAGCCTGAGCGCCAGCCCCTTTTTCATCACCCCCAGCTGGGCTGAAGACGCCGACCGCCGCAGTTATCAGGTGCCCGCCGGCAGCCTGAGCGATGCGCTGACGCGGTTCGCCGGTCTGGCCGGGGTCAACTTGTCGGTCGATCCGGCGCTGGTCAGCGGTCGCAGCAGTGCAGGCCTGTCGGGTGAGTATGGCGTGGAAGAGGGGTTTGCCCGGTTGCTGCAAAACTCCGGCCTGCAACTGCAGCCGGTGGGCGAGCAGGCGTACATCCTGATGCCGGCGCCATCAGGCAGCAGCCTGCAACTGGGCGCCACCTCGATTCTTGGTGCCATCGACCCGGTGGACGGCGATCCGTATGCCGGCGGCCAGGTCGCGCGCCGCGGTTCGCAAGGCTTGCTCGGCTCGAAAGACTTCATGGAAACGCCGTTCAGCATGACCACCTACACCAGCGAGGTGATCGAGAACCAGCAGGCGCGCACCCTGGGCGACCTGATCGCCAGCGATCCCTCGGTTCGAGCGACCAACCCGGCCGGCGGGCGTTATGAACAGTTCACCATTCGCGGGCTCAGCCTGTTCAACAGTGATGTTTCCTATAACGGTCTTTACGGCGTCCTGCCGACCTACACGATCGACATGGCGATGGCCGACCGCGTCGACATCCTCAAAGGCCCGAGCCAGCTCATCAACGGCATTTCGCCGCGTGGCAGTGTGGGGGGCGGGATCAACGTGGTGCCCAAGCGCGCGACCGACCAGCCCATCACGTCGTTCACCGCTGACTACGCGTCCGATAACCAGGTCGGCGGCGCCGTGGATGTCGGCCGGCGCTTTGGTGAAGACAACCAGTTCGGTCTTCGTTTCAACGGCGTGAAGCAGTCCGGCGACACGGACTGGGATCATCAGAGTGTCGATCGCGAGATGGCGGTGCTGGGTCTGGATTTCCGCGGCGAGCGGCTGCGGCTCTCGACGGACATCGGGCACACCGAACGTGACACCGACGCGCCGCAGGAGCGCGTCCAGGTCGGCGCCAACGCACAGGTGCCGCATGCCAGCGATGTCCGCCACAACTATGCGCAACCCTGGAGTCAGGCACGTACCACGGACACCTTCGGCACGGTGAACGGCGAATTCGATGTCAACGATTCGGTCATGCTCTACGGCGGTGTGGGCGCGCGCAAAAGCAACCATGATTTTCTCCGGCATGCCGTGGCGGTCACCAACGATGCCGGCGATTTCAGCGTCATGCCCCGTGACTTCACCCGTGACGAAAATGTCCGTACGGCCACGGCGGGCGTGCGCAACTGGTTCCATACAGGCCCGGTGAGCCATGAAGTGAACCTGGCTGGCAGCTACTTTTACATGGACTTCGAAAACGGCGGCGCCCGATACGCCGCTGCGCCCAGCAACCTCTATCACCCTGTGGAAACACCAACGCCTGTCAGGCCTACGCGCCAGGACGCGGAGGTCTACACCGAGAACCGCTTCAGCAGTGTGGCGTTGTCCGACACCCTGGGTTTCTTCGATGACCGGCTGCTGCTGACCCTCGGCGCCCGCTGGCAGCGGGTGAAGGTCGACGACTGGACCGATAACGTCAAAGGCGACACGGCCTACGACGAGGAAAAGGTTTCACCATCGGGCGGCATCCTGTTCAAGGCTACGGACAAATTATCGCTGTATGCCAACTACCTGGAAGGCCTGAGCCAGGGCAAGATCGCGCCGTCGACCTCGGTGAACGAGGACGAGATCTTCCCGCCGTTCATCAGTCGCTAGGTCGAGGTCGGTGCCAAGTATGACGCCGGTGCGTTCGCCGTCACCGCCGCGGTATTCCGGATCAAGCAGCCGGCCTATGAAACCAACGCCACCACCCGGGTGTTCGGCCCGAACGGTAAACGGCAGAACGATGGTGTGGAACTGAGCGTGTTCGGTGAACCGCTCAAGGGTTTCCGTCTGCTCGGCGGTGTCATGTACATCGACAGTGAGTTGAACGACACCACCAATGGCACCTTCGACGGCAACCGGGCGCCTGCCACGCCGAAATACAACGTCAACCTGGGCGCCGAGTGGGACGTGCCGAACGTACAGGGGCTGACCCTGACCAGTCGCGGTATCTACTCCAGCTCGCAGTATCTGGACCAGTCCAACAACAAGGAAATCGATGCGTGGGAGCGGTTTGACGTGGGTGCACGCTATGCGTTCAAGGTCGATGAAACGAACGTTACCGTGCGTGCCAATGTCGAGAACGTGGCGGACAAGCGCTACTGGAGTTCGGCCGGCGCGTCGGATGACAGCGAGCCAGGGTTGACGCTGGCGACGCCGCGAACCTACCTGCTGTCCGCGACAGTCGATTTCTGAATCAATTCTGTGGGAGCGAGCCTGCTCGCGAAGAGGGTGTGTCAGTCGCCATTTGTATCGTCTGACACTCAGCTTTCGCGAGCAGGCTCGCTCCCACAGGGGTTTGCGCTACAGGTTCAGCCTTGCAGATACACCGCATGGGTATGGGTGTACTCATACAACCCATGCTTGCCATCCGCGCCACCGATTCCGGATTTGCGCACCCCGGCATGAAAGCCTTGCATGGCCTCGAAGTTTTCGCGGTTGACGTAGGTTTCACCAAAATCCAGTTCGCGCATGGCGTGCAGGGTTTTACTCAGGTCGCGGGTGTAGATCGATGAGGTCAGGCCGTATTCGCAGTCGTTGGCCAGGGTGATGGCTTCGTCGAGGTCATCGATGATCTGGATCGGCAGCACCGGGCCGAAAATCTCCTGGCGCATGATGTCCATGTCGGCACGGCAACCGGCCAATACCGTGGGCTGGAAGTGAAAGCCATTCGGCAGATCGGCAATCTGCCCGCCACTGATCAGGCTCGCGCCCTGGCTCAATGCCGTGCGGACTTTGCGGTTGACGCTGTCCAGGCCCTGACGGTTGATCAGGGGACCCATTTCCACATCGGGTTGGGCAATCGGGTCGCCGTAGCGTGTGGCGCTCATCGCCGCCGCGATGCGCTCGATGAACTGATCCGCCACCTTGCGCTCGACATACACTCGCTCGGCACAGTTGCACACCTGTCCGCTATTGATGATGCGCGAATCACGGATGGCCTTCACCGCCAGGTCCAGGTCGGCATCCGCCAGCACAATCGCCGGTGCCTTGCCGCCCAGTTCCAGGTTGAGCTTGGTGATGTTCGGCGCGGCGGCGGCCATGATCCGCGAGCCGGTGTCGACGCTGCCGGTGAAGCTGATCATGTCCACGCCCTTGTGCGCACTGAGTGCCGCACCGACCTGGCCGTCACCGCACACCACGTTGAACACGCCGGGTGGTAGATCGGTTTCGGCGACCAGTCGGGCGAACTCAAAGCAGTTGTTCGGGGTTTCTTCGCTGGGCTTGATAATGATGGTGTTGCCGGTCAGCAAGGCCGGGGCCATCTTGCGGGCGATCAGGAAGAACGGGAAGTTCCACGGCAGGATCCCGGCCACCACGCCCAGCGGTTTACGGAACAGGAAGATGTTTTCGTTCTGGCGGTCGCTGGTGATGATTTCGCCTTCGATGCGCCGCGCCCACTCGGCCATGTAGTCGAGGTAGTCAGCGGTGAAATTCACTTCGACTTCCGCCAGGCCGCTGATCTTGCCTTGTTCCAGGGTGATGGTACGCGCCAGGTGCGCAACGTTTTCCCGCAGCTTGGTGGCAATCCTGCGCAAGTAGCCGGCGCGGTCATTCGCCGGTTTGCGCGACCAGTCCTTTTGCGCGGCGCGGGCGGCGGCGAGGGCGCGGTCGACGTCTTCGGCCGTCGAGGCCGGGACTTTCGACAACACCGCGCCGGTGGCCGGATTGATCACATCCAGATGGGCAGCGCTGGCCACGAACTGGCCATTGATGAAATTTTCATAGACAGGCACGGACGACATGGGACGACTCCTTGGCTGATCAGTAGGTACGCGACGGCGCTTGTTCGGTGGCCGGTGTGCGGTAGCGGGCGAGGGTGGCCATGGCGCTCTGGCGCAGCAGGCTGATGTCGATGGCCACCGCGATGAACTGGCAGCCCCAGCTCTGGTAACGGCGCGCATCTTCTTCATTGGGCGCGAGAATGCCGCAGGCCTTGCCGGCTGCGAGCGTGGCGTTGACTGCGTGTTGAATGCGTTCCTGGACTTGCGGGTGACCTGGGTTGCCGGCATGGCCCAGGCCGATGGACAAATCCGCCGGGCCGATGAACACCGCATCGACGCCTTCGACGGCAGCAATCGCTTCTACGTTATCCACGCCCAGCCGCGATTCGACCTGCACGATCAGGCACAGCTGTTCATGGGCGGTGTTCAGGTAATCCGGCACACCGTCCCAACGCGTGGCGCGGGTCAGGCCGCCGCCGACGCCACGAATGCCGTGGGGCGGATAGCGCATGGCGCGCACCAGGGCCTTCGCCTGTTCGGCGGTTTCGACCATCGGGATCATCAGCGTCTGTGCACCGATGTCCAGCAGTTGCTTGATCAGATTGGCGTCGCCATTGACCGCGCGAACCACCGGCGACGTGGAATAGGGCGCGACGGCCTGCAACTGGGCGAGTACGCCGGGCACGGTGTTCGGCGCGTGTTCGCCGTCGATCAGCATCCAGTCGTAACCGGTGGTGGCGACGATCTCGGCGGCGTAGCCGGTGGCAAACCCGGCCCAGATGCCATATTGGGTCGTCGAGTGTTTCAGCGCGGTCTTGAAGGCGTTGTGCGGCATGTTCATCAAGGGCTCCTTTCTCAGCGGCTGTAGGGCCGATGCAGTTGGCATTCGGGGTTGAGCGTCACGCCGAAACCAGGTTGATCCAGTTCCGACAAGCGCATGCGTCCGTTCACGGGCACTGGTTCGCCGAGCAGTTGCGGATGGAACATCGGCACCACTTCGTCAGCCTTCGGCGCCATCATCAGGAACTCGGCGAACGGGCTGTTATGCCGGGTGGCGACGAAGTGATAGCTGTACACCGACGAACCGTGGGGAATGACCAGTGCGTTGTGCGCGTCGGCCAGGGCCGAGATTTTCACCAGTTCGGTGAGGCCGCCGCACCAGCCGACATCCGGCTGAATGATGTCGCAGCAGCCCATCTCCAACAGCATGCGGAAGCCCCAGCGGGTGGCTTCGTGCTCGCCGGTGGTCACCAGCATGCCTTTGGGCACGTTGTTGCGCAGTGCTGCGTAGCCCCAGTAATCGTCCGGTGGCAGGGCTTCTTCGATCCACTTCAAGCCGTATTCGTGGGCGCCGACCGCCAGTTTGGTGGCGTAGTTGAGGTCCAGGCTCATCCAGCAGTCGAGCATCAACCAGAAGTCCGGGCCGACCCGTTCACGCATGGTGGCCAGTTCTTCGAGGTTCTTGCGCAAGCCTTCCTCGCCTTCGGCGGGGCCGTGGTGCAACGGCATCTTGCCGCCGATGAAACCCATTTTCTGCGCCAGGTCCGGGCGGGCACCGGTGGCGTAGAACTGCAATTCATCGCGCACCGCGCCGCCCAGCAACTGGTGCACCGGCTCCTGGCGGATCTTGCCGAGCAAGTCCCACAGCGCCAGGTCGACTCCGGAGATCGTGTTGATCACGATGCCTTTGCGCCCGTAATACAAGGTCGACTGGTACATCTGATCCCAGATTTTTTCGATGTCGGTCACCCGTGCGCCTTCGAGGAAGCGCGCCAGATGTTTCTCGACGATGTACGCAGCAGGTTCGCCGCCGGTGGTCACGGCAAAGCCGACGGTGCCATCGCTGGCTTCGATCTCCACCACCAGGGTGCCGAGCACGTTGATGCCGAAGGTGCGGCGGCTCTGGCGGTACTCCGGGTATTTGCTCATCGGCGTGGCGATGTGATCGTCGATCCAGTGGCCGTCCGCTTGATCGTGATAATCCGCGCCGCCGCCACGCAGGGTGAAAGCACGGACGTGTTTGATGGTTGGAATGCCCATGGTGTGACTCCTCAGGTTTAAACGGTGGCCGGTTTGTTCGAGGCTTTATGGCCGGGCGAACGCACGCCCAGCACCAGCAACGCGGCAATGACAGTGGTAGAGGCCAGCAGGTACAGACCGGCGGCCGGTGAATGGAAGGCGCCTTCGGCCCAGTTCTTCAGTACCGGGGCGATGAAGCCGCCGAGGGCACCGAAGGAGTTGATCAGGGCGATGCCGGCCGCCGCCGCGCTGCCGGCCAGGTAACTGGACGGGAAGGTCCAGAACACCGGTTGCACGGCGATGAAGCCGGAAGCGGCAAAGCACAGGGCGACGATGCCCAGGATCGGGCTGCTGAAGGTGACCGAGCAGGCGATCCCGGCCGCGGACATCAGCAACGTCAGGCAGGCTGTGCGCCGACGTTCGCCGGTGCGGTCGCTGTAGCCGGGGATCAGGTACGCAGCGACGATGGCGCAGATCCACGGGATCGCGGTGACCAGCCCGACCATCAGCCCGACCTTGGTGCCCAACAGTCCACCGACCTGAGTCGGCAGGTAGAACACCACGCCGTAGACACTGGCCTGAATCAGCAGGTAGATCAGGCACAGGTACAGCACCGAGGGTTGGCACAACACGTTGAGCAGGCTGCGGCCGTGATTCTGTTTGTGGCTGTCTTCCTGATCGAGCAGGCTCTGGATTTGCTGACGTTCCTCGGTGGTCAGCCACTTGGCATCGGCGGGGCGATTGTCCAGGTACCAGTAGGCCCAGATGCCCACGGCGGTGGCCATCAAGCCTTCCACGGCGAACAGCCACTGCCAGCCGTGAAAACCGGCCAACCCATCCATTTCCAGCAGCAGGCCGGACAACGGGCTGCCGAAGATGAACGCCAGTGGCGCACCGAAATAGAAGAAGCCCATGGCTTTGCCGCGTACCGCGTTGGGAAACCAGTAGGTGAGGTAAAGAATCACCCCGGGGAAAAATCCGGCTTCTGCCACGCCGAGCAGAAAGCGCAGGACGTAGAACGTGGTTTCGTTATGGGCAAAGACCATGGCCGCGGAGACCAGGCCCCAGGTGACCATGATCCGGCACATCCACAAACGGGCGCCGACGCGGTGCAGGATCAGGTTGCTGGGCACTTCGAGCAGTGCGTAACCGACGAAAAACACCCCGGCGCCGAAGGCGAAGGCGGCGTCACTGATGCCGGTATCGGCTTGAAAGGCTTGCTTGGCGAACCCGACGTTGGCGCGATCGAGGAAGGCCATGATGTACATCAGCAGGAGAAACGGGAGCAGCCGCCAGGAAATTTTGGCGAGCAGAGGCGCGGGTAGAGTCTTCATCGCAGTTTTCCTTTGGTAGGGCATTTGTTCTTATGGGGAAGACTGTACGGCGGCTGATCGATGCGTTACAAATCGAATCTAGCTAACAACTGATACCTTCAGGGTATCGATAAAAAGGCCCGCCATGACCACGCCGATCCTCTCCCGCAGCCTGTTTAATCGCCTGCGCTACAAGCACTTGCACATGCTGGTGGCGCTCAGCACCAGCCAGAACCTGCACCGCGCTTCGCAAACCCTGAACATGTCGCAGCCGGCCGCCACCCGCATGCTCCATGAAATTGAAGACATGTTTGGCTGCGACCTGTTCGAACGGCTGCCTCGCGGTATGCGACCGACGGCGCTGGGCCAGGAGCTGATCCGTTTTGCCGAGTCGGCCCTCAGCGGCCTCGACCGTTGTGCCGAGGACCTGATGGCGCGGCAACAGGGTGGTTACGGTTATCTCTCCATCGGTACCATCATGGGCGCTGCGCCGGATCTGGTCATGGATTCGATTGCCGAGATCAAGGCGCTCAACCCGCAGCTGCGGATTCGCATCATGGGCGACACCAGCGACCAGGTGATTCAGTTGCTGGAGCAGGGCCGCATCGACCTCGCCATCGCCCGGCGCAATGCCGCCACCGACAGCGAGCATTACGAATTCGAGCAACTGGGTAACGAACGATTGCTGGTGGTGGTGCACGCCGGTCACCCGCTGGCCAAACGCAAGAAACTGGAACTGGCGGAGCTGGTCAGCGCCTGGCCGTGGATTCTGCAACCGGAAACCAGCCCGGCTCGCATTGGCCTGGATCAGGCTTTGCAGCGCCTGGCGTTGCCGCTGCCGGCGGACATCATCGAATGCAGTTCGGTGTACTCCATGCAGCAACTGATTCAACTGACCGACGCGATCATGGTGCTGTCGGAAACCGCTTTGCGCGACTACCTGAAAATGGGCCTGGTGGTGGCGTTGCCGGTGGAACTCGACGTGCAACTGGCGCCGTTCGGGCTGTTGTTGCGCAAGGGCGAACACATCAGCCGGGAACTGGGGTTGTTCATCGATCTGCTGCGTCGCAAAGCGGCAGTTTTTTGATTCTTTGGTCAGTTTTTTGTAACCGGTTGTTTTCTAACGACGCATAACTCTATAAAGTTAACCTTTCGGTCAGCTTTGCACTGTCATCACAGCCCTTTGCAACGTCAGAAAGGGCTTCTGCAAGACTCGAGATTCCCCGTACATAACCAGAAGGGCGGCCCCATAACCGCCCAGAGGATGATCCATGTCCAACCGTGATATATCCCGGCGCTCGTTCCTTCAGGGCGGGCTGGTGGCGGGTGTGAGCGTGACGCTTACACCGCTGAGCAGTCAGGCGCTGGCGGCCTTGATGGAAAACAGTGTGACCGTGCCGTCCGAGCAATGGCTCGGCAACAACGGCAAGGCGCGCGCCCGTAACGATGCCTTGTCCAAGGTCTGCGGCAGCAAGGTCTTTGCCCGTGACATCCGCGCCAAGGACATGCCGGGCTGGCCGCAGCAACAGGGCCATGCGATGTTGCTGAAAACCATCAAGGCCGATCGCATCTATGACGGTTATGACCTGTCGTGGCTCGGTGCCGAATTGCAGCCTGACCGAATCGTCACCGCCGAAGATCTGGTCAAGGACGGCATCGTCTTTCCGGAAGAGCACGCCCCCGATCCGCTGTTGCCGGCCGGCAAGGTGCCGATGTTCATCGGCCACCCGGTGGCGATCCTGATCTGGAACGATTTCGAGCGCTTCCGTCAGGCCAAGGCGCAACTCAAGTTCAATGACAAAGCGATTCGTTACGGTGCCCAGGTGCCGTTCTATGAACGTGATCCCTACGGCAGCTTCCGCTATGTGCGGGTGGGCGGCGCGACGTCGGCGGACGAGGACGAATTCGCCAGCCTCAAGGATTCGATCCTGTTCCCGATGCTGCGCAACCGCCGTCCGGTGTGGGATTCCCAGCCGAACCTGCACGGCAACCTGACCGAGCGCGGGCTGTTCTACGCCGAGCGCATGAAGCAGCAGATCGACACGCCACCGGACAACTGGCTGGTGTTCGACGAGCGCTACAAGACGCCGTCGATCGAACCGGCCGCCATGGAACCGGACAACGGCAACGGCTGGTACGACCCGGCGACCAAGACCCTGCATTTTGTCGTTGCCACTCAATGCCCGCTGGAAACCGCGACCGAGACCGCGAAGATGATCGCGCCGTCGCGTTTCGGCCTGGCGAACCTGAATATGCACCCGGGTTACACCGTCGGCTACGGCTCCAAGGACCACAACATTTTTGTGTACTACGCGGCGCTGGCGGCGTTGTATGGCGCCGGTGTGCCGGTGCGCCTGGCCAACGACCGCTACGAGCAGTTCCAGAGCGGCATCAAGCGCCACCCGTTCGATATCCGCTATCAGCTGGCGGTGGACAAGACCGATCACAGCTTCAAGATCTTCCGCGCCGAGATGAGCGTCGACGGCGGCGGACGGATCAACTACAGCCCGTCGGTGGCGGCGGTTGGCGCCACGGCGGCGCAGTCGATCTATTACATGCCGCAGAACGATCTGCAGGTCACCGCCTATCATTCCCGCGCCGTCGAAGCCGGGTCGATGCGTGGTTATGGAACCCTGCAGAGCATGGCGTCCACCGAGATGATGGTCGACGAAATCGCCGATCGCCTCGGTATCGATGCCATCGACCTGCGCAAGAAAAACGCCCTGCGTTCGGGCATGAAGAACACCCAGGGCGCAGTGCCGGCGGGCGCGTTGCGCTTGCATGAAATTCTCGACAAGGCCGCCGTTAACGAGGTCTGGAAAAACCGCGATGCGATCAAGAAACAGCGCGAAGCGGCGGATCCTGATCACTGGTACGGCGTCGGTTTCGCCATCTGCCAGAAAGACTTCGGCACCGGTTCCGAAGCGCCGATGGCCAGCGTCGAATTCACCGCCGACGGCCGGATCAGCCTGCGTCATATCGGCATCGAGATCGGCACCGGCATGTCCACGTCGCAAGCCATGGTCGTGGCCGATTTCCTCGGTCTGCCAGCGCATGAAGTGAAGACCGGCGAAACCGAATGGAAAGAGTTGCAGCTGATCAGCGGCGGCAACCCTTACATCATGAGCCAGGCCGAGCAGGACAGCTTCCTGCGCAATCCGCGTTGGGTTGGCAAGATCGCGTCGGCCTCGTCGGCGACCAACTCCGCCTACTACTTCAGCCACGCCACCCGTGAAGCGGCGCGCGTGTTGTTCAACCACGGCCTGTGGCCGGCGGCGCTGGAAATCTGGCGACAAGGCCCCTACGGCGGCCAGGCCAACCCTTACGTGGTACGCCGTGAAGACGCCCATTGGGTCGACGGCAAGCTCACCGCCAACGGCATGGAGCCATTGCCCTTCGCGATGCTGGCCAAGCGTGCCCACGAGCGCGGTCTGGTCACCGGCGCGACTGTGCACGGTTTCAACCGCTGGAGCTGGGCCGAGGCCGAGTTCAGCATCGACGGCGTGCGTGAGCGTTTGCCGCTCGATGGCCTGGCGGTGAAGTACGGCGAAGGTGCGCCGAAGGCCAAGCAGGCGCAAATGAACAGCGCCGGTTTCCATCTGCTGGATAGGCAGAACATCGCGTACCCGGCGACTCAGTTGAACAACGCGGCGGTGACCTACTACAGCCCTGTGGCAACCCTCGTGGAATTGAAAGTCAACAAGGGCTCGGCCGAGGTGCAGGTGCTCAACCATCACTCGTGGGTCGAGTGCGGGCGGGTGCTGGTGCCGGAGCTGGTCAAGGGCCAGATCGAAGGCGGCACGGCCATGGGCATCGGCCATGCGTTGATGGAAGAAATGCCACTGTACGAAGGCGGGCCGGGGGAGGGTGACTGGAACTTCAACCGTTACCGCCTGCCGATGGCGCGGCATGTCGCGGTGTGGAAACAGACGGCGGAAATCCTGCCGCCCTTGTCGCCGAGCGATCCATCCAAGGGCATCGCCGAAGTGGTGATGATCCCGGTGGTCGGTGCCATCGGCAACGCCGTGGCCCACGCTATCGGCAAACGTGTCCGCGACCTGCCTATCACTTCTGCTCGCATCAAGGAGGCCCTCAATGGCTAACCGTCCGCTTCAACTGACCCTTAACGGTCAAACCGTCGGCCCGGTGGACATCCCTGATGACCTGCCGATGATCGATTACCTGCACGAATACAAAAACCTCACCGGCTCGCGCCTGGGCTGCGGCCAGGGCATCTGCCACGCCTGCGTGGTGATCGTCGACAACCCCGACGGCACCAGCGAAGAAGTGCGCACCTGCATCACCGGCGCGCACTACTTCGAAGGCAAGAAAGTACGCACCATTGAAGGCCACGCGACCCGCGACGAGCAAGGCAAGGTCACCGAGCTGAATCCGATCCAGCAGCGCTTCGTCGACGAGTTCGCCTTCCAGTGCAGCTACTGCGCGCCGGGTTTCGTCAACGCCGCGACGGTGCTGGTGGAAAAGCTGCAGCGTCAGCCGATCGTCAAAAGCCAGCTGGAGAAAGTCATCGAGGACAGCCTCGGTCACCACATTTGCCGCTGCACTGGCTACGTGCGTTATTACAACGCGACGCGCAACGTGCTGAGCGATCTCGGCCTGGTCAAGGAGGGTTAAGCATGAAGCATCTATTGACCCGCCTGGCATTGGCGGTCGGTCTGGCTGCGCCTGTGTTGCTGGCGCAGGCGGATGATCAGGTGGTTCGCGGGGCTTATCTGGCTCGCGCCGCTGACTGCATGGCGTGCCATACCGCGCCGGGCGGCGCGCCGTACGCGGGCGGTCTGCCGATCGTTTCGCCGTTCGGTACGATCTACGGCACCAACATCACCCCGAGCAAAGCGCATGGTATCGGCCTGTACAACGATGAGGAGTTTTTCGCCGCGTTGACCGAAGGCAAGCGTCGCGACGGTGCCAACCTGTATCCGGCGATGCCGTACACCTCGTATCACCTGATGCCTCGGGAAGACTCCGACGCGATTCATGCCTACCTGAAAACCGTCGAACCGATCGAACGTGCCGCACCGGTCACCCGCCTGAGCTTCCCGTTCAACGTGCGCCTGGGCCTGATGGGCTGGAACATGCTTTATGGCAAAGATGTGAAGCTGGCGCCGACCGAAGGCAAAAGCGAAGCCTGGAAGCGCGGCCAGTACATGGTCGATGTTCTCGGTCATTGCGGTGAATGCCATACCCCGCGTGGCTTGCCGGGCGCGATGCAGCAGGACAAGCGCATGACTGGCGGCCTGCTCAACGGCTATCTGGCGCCGAGCTTGCTGGCCACTGACCTGGCCGCTCGCGGCTGGAATCATCAGGACCTGAGCACCTTCCTCAAGCACGGCATGAGCGTCCAGGGCACGATGTTCAACGAGATGTTCCCGGTGTTCCACAACAGCACCCAGGGCCTGAGCGACCCGGACCTGGCAGCCATGGCGACCTTCTTGCTCGGCGATCAACCACCGGCGGCGAAAGTGCTGACGGATGTGCCGTTTGATGCGCTCAGCGCGAGCGCCCAGCGCGGCCGTCAGGAATATTTGAACGTCTGCGCCGGTTGCCATGCTGTCGGTGGCGAAGGCAAGCCGCACATCGCCGTGGCCATGCGTGGCAACACTACGCTGCGCCTGGAAGATCCGCGCAACCTGGTGCGGGTGATCGACGATGGCATCGGCGAGCAGAAGTTTGCCGGTTTTGAACACATGCAACCGATGCCGGGTTTCGCCGAAAAGCTCAGTCATGAGCAATTGACGGATCTGCTCAATTACCTGCGTCAGGGGTGGGGCGGTCAAGCGGGTGATCTGGCGGTGAACGAGGTGCAGACGTTGCGCGCGGATGCACCGCCGCTCGAGCACAAGGCCCACTGATATGCAACATCTGGATCTGCAAGTGGTGCGCCGGGCACTGGAGTGGTTGACGGCCGGACAGCGTGTCTGGCTGTGCACCGTGCTGGCCACTTACGGCTCGGCACCGCGCGCACCGGGCTCGTTGCTGGCGGTGAACGCCGCAGGACAGTGGATCGGTTCGCTGTCCGGCGGCTGCGTCGAGGAAGACTTCCTCGAACGTGTTGCCGAAGGTGCCTTTGAACAAGCTGTCAGTGTTGTGCGCTACGGTGAAGGCGATGACCCGCGCTCGCGGGTCAGCCTGCCCTGTGGCGGCGTGCTCGATGTGTTGGTGGAAAACCTTGAATCGAATTGCGAGGTGCAGGCGCATTTGCGCGAGCTGGAGTCGGCGTTGTTGGGGCGACGCCGGTTGATTCGTGAAGTTGACCTGTCCAGCGGCGCGCGCAGTCTGTTCGATGATCGCGAACAGGGTGTGCGTGTCGAGCGCGAAATTGACCGGGTTCGCTTGCGCATCGGCGCGGCGCAGCGCTTGTTGCTCGCTGGATATTCCAGCGTGGCGCAGGCCTGTGCGGAATTTGCCGTGGGCCTGGGATTCGAGGTGATTCTGTGTGATCCGCGTGATGACGTGCTGCAAGGCGTGATGCTGGACAACGTGGAGATTCGTCGTCAGCTGCCGTCGGTGTTTATCGCCGACGGCGGTTGCCACAGCGATACCGCCGTGGTGGCCTTGACCCACGATCCGCGCATTGACGATTTGGCGATGATGGAGGCGGTGCGCACCGAAGCGTTCTACATCGGCGTGATGGGCTCCCTGCAGACTTCGCAAAAGCGTTTTGAGCGACTGCGTCGCATCGGGGGCTTGGGGGATGCGGAGCTGGCGCGGATTCATGCGCCGATCGGTTTGAACCTGGGCAGCAAGACACCGGCGGAAATTGCCCTGGCCGTGCTCGCCGATATCCTGCGGATTCGCAGCGGTATCCCGCGAGAGCGGCTCTAACAGCGTTTCCCTTGTGGGAGCGAGCCTGCTCGCGAATGCGTCGGATCAGTCGACAATAATGTTGGATGATCAATCGCCTTCGCGAGCAGGCTCGCTCCCACAAAGTATTTCGGTGTTGCTTAATACCCGAACTTGTCCCGCAGTCCGTAATACCAGGCACCCAATGCCGCGAACGGAGTGCGCAACAATTGGCCGCCGGGGAAGGGGTAGTGCGGCAGTTCGGCAAACGCGTCGAAACGCTCGGCCTGGCCACGCAACGCTTCAGCCAGGACCTTGCCCGCCAGGTGCGTGTAGGTCACGCCGTGGCCACTGCAACCCTGGGAATAGTAGATGTTGTCGCCCAGACGGCCGACTTGCGGTAGGCGCGACAGAGTCAGCAGGAAGTTGCCGGTCCAGGCGTAGTCGATTTTCACGTCCTTGAGCTGCGGGAAGGCCTTGAGCATTTTTGGCCGGATGATCGCCTCGATGTTTGCCGGGTCCCGCGCGCCATACACCACGCCGCCGCCGAAAATCAGACGCTTGTCGCCGCTCAGGCGGTAATAGTCGAGCAGGTAGTTGCAGTCCTCGACGCAATAATCCTGAGGCAACAGGCTTTTTGCCAACGCATCGCCCAAGGGTTCCGTGGTGATGACCTGAGTGCCGCAGGGCATCGACTTGGCGGCCAGTTCCGGCACCAGGTTACCCAGGTATGCATTGCCCGCCACGATGATGAATTTAGCCCGGACCTTGCCCTGTGGCGTGTGCACCACCGGATTCGCGCCGCGCTCGATGCGCACTGCCGGCGATTGCTCATAAATGGTACCGCCCAGCGACTCCACAGCCGCCGCTTCGCCCAGCGCCAGGTTGAGCGGGTGAATATGCCCGCCGCTCATGTCCAGCATGCCGCCGACGTATTGATCGCAGGCCACCACATCGCGGATGCGTCGTTGATCCATCAGCTCAAGCTGCGTGTGGCCGAAGCGCTCCCACAAACGCTTCTGCGATTCCAGATGGCCCATCTGCTTGGCCGTGATGGCGGCAAACACGCCACCGTCCTTCAAGTCGCACTGAATGTTGTATTTGGCGACCCGCTCACGAATGATCCGCCCACCCTCGAACGCCATCTGCCCCAGCAACTGAGCCTGCTTGGGACCGACACTGCGTTCGATCACATCGATATCGCGGCTGTAACTGTTGACGATCTGGCCACCGTTACGCCCCGACGCACCGAAACCCACCTTGGCCGCTTCCAGCACCGTCACCCGAAAACCGTTCTCCAGCAGGAACAGCGCCGAAGACAGGCCGGTGTAACCGGCGCCGATCACACAGACATCAGTCTCAATGTCATCCTGCAAAGCCGGGCGCGGCGGAACCGCATTGGCCGATGCGGCGTAGTAGGACTCTGGGTAGGGGGTGTTCGCCATCCTGCTGCCTCTGTTTAATATATTTTACGAGTGCGTCGATCCTACCCGAGTTAAAAAACCACCGCCAGCCACCGGAAAATCTTCTTCGCAGCCGTAAAATTAAATATTTTGCATATTCATAGGGTTAGCTCGAAAAAAGGTGTTGACACCCCTCCGGAATTCCGTAGAATGCCGCCTCACAGCAGGCACGTAGCTCAGTTGGTTAGAGCACCACCTTGACATGGTGGGGGTCGTTGGTTCGAGTCCAATCGCGCCTACCAAACAAAATCCGCTCTGCTGGGCGGTCTAGAAGGGCTCACCGAAAGGTGGGCCCTTTTTTGTTGTCTGCGATTTGCAAAACTTCGGCAAATCCCAGGCGTGCCTGGATAACAACTTGGCTCAAATGAAAACCAGTTCGATTTGATATTGAACTGTCAGCAGTGAATTGCATCCAACCTGAACACGTGACCAAGTGTTTCGTCGTTTTTAGAGTGGGAGAGCGATTGATGGGGACGCGAACGATGATCAAGTTCTTTGCGGCTTACCTGTCCATTTGCCTCCTGCTTCAGTGGACGGTAGTCAAGGCATCTTCGTGGATCGCATCTCATGTGCTTCTACGATGGATGCTCTGACGTAGCCCTGTCTTGCGGCTTTTCAGGCGTAGAATGGGCAATGCCACCTTATCAAAAGGAGTCGCACATGATCTCCGACCAAATGAACAAACAGGCATCCGACAGTAAGGCAGTCTGGGATCAATACTTCTGCGCTGCGTTGATTGCCGAAAGCAATCTGACGGCACCCGTTGTAGGCGGCGCTACTCATGAAGACAGGCAGAATCTGTTGATCGAGAGGGCCAAAACCCTCGCCGACAAGATGATGGAAAACCGAAAATAACCAGAGCCCAGCCATCGCGCTGGGCTCTTCGCATCTGCCACTTCTCGCCGCGTCTTGATGAATCAGGCAATCAGCTCGACTTTTCCGGTTGCCAGGCGATAAATGCCCCCGACTATTTTCAACGTGCCCTTGCCGAGCGCGTCGGTCAGTAGAGGTGTGGCTTTCTTGAGGCGCTCGACCGAGTTTTTGACATTTTGCACGGTCGCGTTTTCCACCAGGTCCCCGGGCTGGTTGATCACGGTTTCGATGGACGGTTTGAGTGCGTCCGTCAGTTTCGGGATCTGCCCGGGGAACACCGTGTGATCCTTGACGGCCTTTATGCCCGCCTCGATGGCGCCACAGCTTTCATGCCCCAAGACCAGAATCAATGGCGCGCCCAGCACGGCAACACCATATTCAAGACTTGCCAGGCCTTCATCCGTGACGAAGTTGCCCGCCACGCGGATGGCGAATAGATCGCCCCGTGCGGTATCGAACGCGTATTCGGGTGCGATGCGCGAGTCGGAGCAACTCAGTACGGCCACGAACGGGTTTTGGCCGGAGACCAGGGCTTCGCGTTCGTCCTTGAAATCGTGCGTCTCTGAGTTACCGCTGACATACCGTTCATTTCCCTTCATCAGCCTTTCCAGGGCCTCATCCGGATTGATCACGTTTTTTGGTTTGGGCGGTGCGGCGGTTTTTTCGGCTGCTTGAATGATTCTGCCGGGCAGTGCACCGGCGAGTAGCAAGGCGCCCGTTCCTAGCCCCACCAGCCGCAGAAAGCGACGACGTTCATTGATTGTTGAGGCGGATTTTGTATCACATGATTCACACATGATGTTGTGTACTCAGGTCGATTCGTTGGGAATAGATACTGTGCTGCAGTGCTTGCACGAACATGTGGCACTGGAGAGTTGGAGTCTAGTCGCCCGCTGTAACGCTATGTTTTTAGCGAGTAGTACGAGTGCAAGCCGTCGATCCATGGACTACTACTGACAGGTTGATTCAACTTCGTTCTGACAGGAGTTCCTCGATGCTGATTCACTGGTTTCTGGCGGCGGCACATCTTTTGGCGCTTGCGCTGGGGTTTTGGGCGGTACTGGTGCGCGGTACGAATTTTCGGCGTTTGGCAATCGGCGCGGGGGAGGCTCGCAGTGTGTTGATCGCGGACAACCTTTGGGGGTTTTCTGCGCTCATTCTGTTGATTACCGGTGGGATGCGAGCCTTCGGTGGGTACGAAAAGGGCACGGATTACTACCTGCACCAACCGTTATTCCACCTCAAGATGACACTGTTCGTGCTTATCCTGCTGCTGGAAGTGGCGCCGATGGTGACGTTGATCAAATGGCGGGTGGCGCTGGCGCGTGGCGCGGCAATCGATACCGGGCGCGCGACACTGTTTGCGCGGATCAGTCATGTTGAGGCGTTGCTGGTGCTGCTGATGGTGATAGCGGCCACTGGCATGACGCGCGGCGTGACGTTTGGTTGAGAGCAGGGGGCGGCGGGGCGGCACTTGAATCTTTAGCCAGCCGTCGTTCCGGGGCGAACGGGCTGGCTACTGACTGCATCAGGATTCAGGGGGTCTGTGGCTTGTCCGGGGCGGTCAGGCCGGCCTGAATGCGCTGATAAATCTCTTCGCGATGCACCGCAACATCTTTCGGGGCATTGATGCCGATTCTGACTTGCTGGCCGCTTACGCCCAGGATGGTGATCGTAATGTCATCACCAATGTTTATGCTTTCACCGACTTTGCGGGTGAGTATCAGCATGGTCTTCTCCTTGATTGCTTTATGGGGCACCTGATTCGGACAGTGCAGAGGTCGGTGGTATGTATAGATTAGTGCGAAGTCTCACGGTTTGGGTGCCTCTTTCTGACGCGCAGATACAGCATTAATTCCCAAGGCGTAACTATACAGAGGCCGCAACCATCATTCTCGTTGTTTTGTGCCCATTTTGCGGCACTCGAGAAGTATTCATGAGTGTTAAAATCCTCGCTTTAAGCCTTCAGAGGGAAACGCTGTGCGCAAAATGGTCTTGGTAATGGCGGTACTGGCGCTGGCGGGATGCGGTGAAGGCAAACGTGTTGATACGCCCAAGCCTGCCCCGGCAACGGCCGTCGCGCCGGCGCAGGCATCGGTGCCGCAATGGGATCTGGAAGTGCGGGGTGCAACACCCCAGGCCGTCAGTGACCTCAGCGGCTGGTTGATCGAGCACAATTTCATGTCCAATGTCGTCCGGGAAAACGGCAAGGTGCGAGTGTTGATGGGGCCGTTTAATTCGAAGGCCGAAGCCGAGGCCAAACAGGCCCAGGTGAGTGCCGCCATCACCAAGGCGAAGAAGCAGAACATCGAGGTGCTGGTGCTGGAGCGTCCAGTCGCTCAGTGAGTCCAGGCCAATATCGGATCAGGCACTGCGACATGCCCGGCCGGCATTACAACAAGGTCGGCGGCTGAAAACACAAAGGCCTCGGGGGAATGAATCCGAGGCCTTTGTGTTTTCAGCGTGCATTCAACCGCAGGTTTTCATGTCGACCGGACCGACAAATTCGTTGCCGCGTCCCATGACGCAAGCCACGCTCTGGTTGCGTTGACGCTCCCAGGCCTGGACCGGATAGGTTTTGTCCCAGGCTTCATACAGTTGCCGATCCTGTTTCGACAGGCGCAAACCGTACTGCTTGCTCATGTAGAAGTAAGTCCTGGCGATCATGCCGCGAATGGACGGGCGCGGCATGACTTTCTTCGCCTTGAAGTCGACCTGTGTCAGGCACGAACCGTATTGACCCGATTGCTCCGGCAGCCAGCCAAAACTGAAATTGCTGCGATCCCCATTCACCTCACCGATGCTGGGTACAAGGTTATGCAGGTCGGCCTCGGCTTTCTGGTAGGCGGGATCGTAGCGCGTGCAGTTCTTGCGTCCGCCTTCCTGCCAACACTGGCGCTGATGGCCAATCTGCCAGGCCGGAACAATGTGCTCCCATTCGATGCGGGCCGCGCGCTTGGCATTCTTGCGCGGCACATAGCCGCAAGCCGCGAGGTTCACCCGGTTGCCGGTGTATTTGCAGCCGCAATAAAACTCGGTGGATTGTGGTGCGTACAGCTTCCAGGCCACTTTCTTGGCTTCGTTGAAGGTGCGTGGCGCGTCGGCCTGGGCACCCGTGGCGAACAACAGAAACAGCAAAGCAAAACAACGGACACTCATTAACTCAGTCTTCCTTCGGCACAACCCAGAAAATCTGCACACCACCATCGTCGCGATAGGCGAGGGTGACGTTGTCGTTCTCGTCGATCTCTTCCAGCAGGCGCTCCCACTCATCCACGGGCTCGTCCGGAAGACGAAAAATCAGGGCTGCCTTGGCTTTTTGAGCGGTGGGGGAGTTGATGATTTTCTGAACGCGCAGGCCCATGCGGACATAGGCGTCAGGTGAGGCGGAGGTGGTGTCCACGGGATTATCCTTATTAGGCTGTACGTGCATACAGTATTTAACTGTAGGCAATTTCGCAACTGCTTAAAAATCAAGAGAATCCTCTGACAGCGGCTTTTTCAATTTGGTGTAGGACGAAAGGAGTATTTTTGTCAGGCGGGGGTTGGGAGCCACTCGCCAAGGCTGGCGAGTGGTGAAAACAGTGCCCGACCGGAATCGCTCGGGCGAAGGTGAATCAGTATTCCCAGAACATCCGTTGCAGTTCTTTGCTGTCGTTGGTCTTGGTCAGGGCGACCATGGCCAGGATGCGTGCTTTTTGCGGATTCAGGTCGTGCGCCACGACCCAGTCGTATTTGTCGTCAGGCTGTTCGGCGTTGCGCAGTACGAAGCCACCGGCGTTGACGTGGGAAGAGCGAATGATCTGCACGCCGTCCTTGCGCAGGGCTTGCAGGCTTGGAACGACCCGCGAAGACACCGAGCCATTACCGGTGCCGGCGTGGATGATGGCTTTGGCACCCGACTGAGCCAGCGCCTTGTAGGCGGTGTCGCTGACGTTGCCGTAGGAGTAGGCGATTTCTACGTCCGGCAGGCTCTTGATGGTCTTGATGTCGAATTCAGAATCCATGGTGTGGCGCTTGGCCGGCAGGCGGAACCAGTAAGACTTGCCTTCAACCACCATCCCGAGCGGGCCCCAGGCACTTTTAAACGCCTCGGTCTTGATGTTGATCATTTTGCTGACATCGCGACCCGACTGGATTTCATCGTTCATGGTCACCAGTACGCCTTTGCCTCGCGCCTCTTTGCTGCTGGCCACGGCCACGGCGTTATACAGGTTCAGCATGCCATCGGCCGACATCGCGGTGCCCGGACGCATGGAGCCGACGACGATGATCGGCTTGTCGGTTTTTTCCACCAGGTTCAAGAAGTAGGCGGTTTCTTCCAGGGTGTCGGTGCCGTGGGTAATCACGATGCCGTCGACGTCTTCGCTATCGGCCAGTTCGGCCACGCGGCGACCCAGTTGCAGCAGGTTGTCGTTGGTGATGCTCTCGGACGCGATCTGCATGACCTGTTCGCCGCGAACGTTGGCCAGTTGGCTCAGTTCGGGAACGCCGGCGATCAACTTGTCGACGCCGACTTTCGCTGCCTGGTAGGTGGCACTGTTGGCCGCGCTGGCACCGGCGCCGGCGATGGTGCCGCCGGTGGCCAGAATCACCACGTTCGCCAGTTTCTGTTGGGTTTCGACTTCTTTTGCCTGAAGGGCGGTGGGCAGGAGCAGCAGGAGGGCCAAGGCGCCCGGCACAAAAGTTTTCAAAGCAGATGTCATTATTTTTCTCTCTAGTAGTGACGGTGCTGATGCAGGTTCATCTAGATGCGCCCCAGGCGAATCTGAACGCTTGGGGTGCTGGACAGGAGCAGGATCTGTACCAGTCATGTTTTGCGTTGATAAAAACGTTTAACTTGATGATTTGTTTGGATATTTAAACAAGTTGCGCGCTGTGGCCTGGCTTTGAGGTGTCCGGGTTACCGACTATCGGCCACTTTTGCGTTCGGCTCACCGAAAGCCGGATCCTGATTCAGGTCTAAAGAAACCCGTGCGCAGGTCGATCTCCCTCCTGAGGAATCTTTTATTCAGGGAGTTCACATGTCGTTGACTGTCGGTTTTCCAAGTGCATCCGTGATCAACATCGGCGGTAAGTCGCCGGCAACCGTCGAGGCGTTGAATGACGCAGCGACCGAAACCACCGAGCAGCGGCTGGGACTGGAGGAGGGCGAGAAAAAAGCAGTCAGCCTCGGTGACGTTCGCGGTTCCGAAACCGAAAGCGGTGGCAGCCAAAGCATCGCGGTGAAGATGCTGCTCAAGCGCATGCAGGAACTGCAACAACAACTGCGCGAACAGCAACAGCAATTGGCGGCCACGCAAGCCGCGGAATTCCCCACGCCGGAAGCCAAGGCAACAGCGGTGATGGCGATCCAGAGCCAGATTGCTAACACCTCGGCGGCGCTGTCGCAAGTGGCCGCGGCCCTGGCGAAGGAGTTGACCAAGGCTGCCAGCACGGGAAGCGTGATCAGTACGACGGCATGATAAAAACAGTCAGTTTTTTCTGTCGGGCGACCCAGCAAAGGGCGCTACCGGTCGTTGACAAATTTTGACAAGGTTCGCATAGTTCGATCTACGCAAACGTTTGCGCGGCGCTAACGGTGGATAAAACCATCGATGAGCGTCACGCGCTTACACCAGCGCAAGCGTTGCTCACAATAATCATAAGATCGGAGTGAACCCATGAAGCTGCCATTCGCCGGACGCCTTCTTGCTGTCGCTATGCTGGCTGCCGCATCCGCCGCGCTGCCTGTCTCTTCGGCATTCGCCGAATCCCCGGAAAAACCTAAAGTCGCGCTGGTCATGAAATCCCTGGCCAACGAATTCTTCCTGACCATGGAAGATGGCGCCAAGGCCTACCAGAAAGACCACTCCGGCGAATTCGAGCTGATTTCCAACGGCATCAAGGACGAAACGGACACAGCCAACCAGATCCGCATCGTCGAGCAGATGATCGTGTCCAAAGTCGATGCGCTGGTCATCGCACCGGCCGACTCCAAGGCCATGGTGCCGGTGATCAAGAAGGCGGTCGATGCCGGTATCACTGTGATCAACATCGACAATCAGCTTGACCCGGCGGTGGTCAAGAGCAAAAACATCAGCGTTCCCTTCGTAGGCCCCGATAACCGCAAGGGCGCGCGCCTGGTAGGCGAGTACCTGGCCAAGCAGCTCAAGGCCGGTGACGAAGTCGGCATCATCGAAGGTGTGTCCACCACCACCAACGCCCAGGCCCGTACCGCGGGTTTCAAGGATGCGATGGAGGCCGCGCAGATCAAGGTGGTGTCGGTACAGTCCGGTGACTGGGAGATCAACAAGGGCAACCAGGTTGCCTCCGCCATGCTCAGCGAATACCCGCAAATCAAGGCCCTGCTAGCCGGTAACGACAGCATGGCGGTCGGTGTCGTGTCTGCCGTGCGCGCCGCCGGCAAGGCCGGCAAGGTGCAAGTAGTCGGCTACGACAACATCAACGCCATCAAACCGATGCTCAAGGACGGCCGCGTGCTGGCCACTGCCGACCAGTTTGCCGCCAAGCAAGCGGTATTCGGCATCGAAACTGCGTTGAAGATCATCAAGGGCGAGAAAGTCGACAGCGCCAACGGCGTGATCGAGACCCCGGTAGAGCTGGTTACCAAGTAGTCCTCTGGCGACACAACGGTGCTCGCCCGTCCGGGCGAGCGCATGGAGAGTTTTTATGTCCGTTCACGCCCCGAACGCTGTCCTGTCGGTCAGCGGTATCGGCAAGACCTACGCCCAACCGGTCCTGACCGGCATCGACCTGACGCTGATGCGCGGTGAAGTGCTGGCGTTGACCGGCGAGAACGGCGCGGGCAAAAGCACACTGTCGAAGATCATCGGCGGACTGGTCGCGCCGACCACTGGCCAGATGCAGTTTCAGGGGCAGGATTATCGCCCTGGCAGCCGCACCCAGGCTGAAGACCTGGGCATCCGCATGGTCATGCAGGAGCTCAATCTGCTGCCGACGCTGTCGGTGGCGGAAAACCTGTTTCTCGATAACTTGCCCAGCAACGGCGGCTGGATCAGTCGCAAGCAACTGCGCAAGGCGGCGATCGAAGCCATGGCCCAGGTCGGGCTCGATGCGATTGATCCGGACACCCTGGTCGGCGAACTCGGCATCGGTCACCAGCAAATGGTCGAGATCGCCCGCAACCTGATCGGCGATTGCCACGTGCTGATCCTCGACGAACCCACTGCAATGCTCACGGCCCGTGAGGTCGAAATGCTGTTCGAGCAGATCACCCGTCTGCAGGCGCGCGGCGTGTCGATCATCTATATCTCCCATCGCCTCGAAGAACTGGCCCGGGTCGCCCAGCGAATTGCGGTACTGCGCGACGGCAATCTGGTGTGCGTCGAGCCGATGGCCAACTACAACAGCGAGCAACTGGTGACCTTGATGGTCGGCCGGGAGCTGGGCGAACACATCGACATGGGGCCGCGCAACATCGGCGCACCGGCGCTGACGGTCAAGGGCCTGACCCGCGCCGACAAGGTACTGGATGTGTCTTTTGAAGTGCGCGCTGGCGAGATTTTCGGCATTTCAGGATTGATCGGGGCAGGGCGCACCGAATTGCTGCGCCTGATCTTCGGTGCCGACAGCGCTGACAGCGGCACGGTGGCGCTGGGCTCCCCCGCGCAGCTCGTCAGCATTCGATCTCCGGTGGACGCGGTCGCTCACGGCATCGCCCTGATCACCGAGGACCGCAAGGGTGAAGGCCTGCTGTTGACGCAATCGATCAGCGCCAACATCGCGCTGGGCAACATGCCCGGCATTTCCAGTGGCGGTTTCGTCAACAACGGCGACGAGACCTCCCTGGCCCAGCGTCAGATCGATGCCATGCGCATCCGCAGTTCCGGCCCGACACAATTGGTGTCCGAACTGTCCGGCGGTAATCAGCAGAAAGTGGTAATCGGTCGTTGGCTGGAGCGCGATTGTTCGGTGCTGCTGTTCGACGAGCCGACCCGGGGTATCGACGTCGGGGCCAAGTTCGACATTTATGCGCTGCTCGGTGAGTTGACCCGCCAGGGCAAAGCGCTGGTGGTGGTGTCCAGCGACCTGCGCGAATTGATGCTGATCTGCGATCGCATCGGCGTGCTGTCGGCGGGCCGCCTGATCGATACCTTCGAGCGCGACAGCTGGACCCAGGATGATTTGCTTGCCGCCGCATTTGCCGGCTACCAAAAACGTGATGCGCTGCTCAACGAAGCAGCGCCTAGGGATCTTCCATGAAAACCGCATCTTTAGCCGGCAAACGCAGCGGCAACTTTTACGGCCTCGGCACTTACCTGGGCCTGGCCGGTGCCTTGCTGGCGATGGTTGTACTGTTCTCGATCCTGAGCAGTCATTTCCTGTCTTACGACACCTTCAGTACTTTGGCCAACCAGATTCCGGACCTGATGGTCCTGGCGGTCGGCATGACGTTCGTGTTGATCATCGGCGGCATCGACCTGTCGGTGGGCTCGGTGCTGGCGCTCGCTGCGTCAACCGTCAGTGTGGCGATTCTCGGCTGGGGCTGGAGCGTCCTGCCGGCGGCATTGCTCGGCATGGCGGCGGCTGCACTGGCCGGGACCATCACCGGTTCGATCACCGTGGCCTGGCGCATCCCATCGTTCATCGTCTCCCTCGGCGTGCTGGAAATGGCCCGCGGCGTGGCGTACCAGATGACCGGCTCGCGCACGGCGTACATCGGCGATGCCTTCGCCTGGTTGTCCAACCCGATCGCCTTTGGCATTTCGCCGTCGTTTATCATTGCCTTGCTGATCATTTTTATCGCCCAGGCGGTGTTGACCCGCACCGTATTCGGTCGCTACCTGATTGGTATCGGCACCAACGAAGAGGCGGTGCGGTTGGCGGGGATCAATCCGAAGCCCTACAAGATCATGGTGTTCAGCCTGATGGGCTTGCTGGCGGGGATCGCCGCGTTGTTTCAGATTTCGCGCCTGGAAGCGGCGGACCCGAACGCCGGCTCTGGTTTGGAGCTGCAGGTGATCGCCGCCGTGGTGATCGGTGGCACCAGCCTCATGGGCGGGCGTGGTTCGGTCATCAGCACGTTCTTCGGCGTACTGATCATTTCCGTATTGGCAGCCGGCCTGGCGCAGATCGGCGCCACCGAACCCACCAAGCGCATCATCACCGGCGCGGTAATCGTGGTCGCGGTGGTACTCGATACTTACCGTAGTCAACGCGCAAGCCGGCGGACCTGAGTCATGGCAACGATCAAAGATGTGGCAGCACTCGCGGGCATTTCCTACACCACGGTTTCCCACGTGGTGAACAAAACCCGGCCGGTCAGCGAAGAAGTGAGGATCAAGGTCGAGGCGGCAATCAAAACCCTCGATTACGTTCCCAGCGCCGTGGCTCGATCCCTCAAGGCCAAAACCACGGCCACCATCGGGCTGCTGGTGCCCAACAGCCTCAACCCGTACTTCGCCGAACTGGCCCGGGGGATCGAGGATTACTGTGAGCGCAACGGCTATTGCGTGATCCTCTGCAACTCCGACGACAACCCGGACAAGCAGCGCAGCTACTTGCGCGTGTTGCTGGAAAAACGCATCGACGGTCTGATCGTCGCATCAGCGGGCGGTGACAGCGGGTTGGCGCAGGGCTTGTCGGGTGTGCGCACGCCGATGGTGATTGTCGACCGCGGGCTGGAAGGTGTCGATGCGGACCTGGTGCGCATCGATCACGAATACGGGGCCTACCTGGCGACCCGCCATTTGCTGGAGCTGGGGCACCGGGACATCGCCACCATCAGCGGTCCGGCGACCACCAGCGTGGCGCAGATGCGTCTGGCCGGTTTCTGCCGGGCCTTGAAAGACGCGGGCATCGAAGTGCCTGCCGAGCGCATGCTTGAAAGTGACTTCACCAGCACCGGCGGTTACAACGCCGCCGCGATCCTGCTGGAGCGCAACCCGCCCAGCGCCATCTTCGCTGCCAACGACATGATCGGCATCGGTGTGCTGCGAGCCGCCGCCGAGCGCAATGTGCGTGTACCGACGGAGTTGTCGGTGATCGGATTCGACGATATCCAGATGAGCCGATATGTCTACCCGGCGCTGACCACCGTGGGGCAGTCGATCCTGCAGCTTGGCGAGATGGCAGCCGAAGTGCTGCTGCGCCGGATCGCCAAGCCGGATCTGGTCACCGAACAACGGATTGTGATGCCAAGCATCGTCATGCGGGAATCGACAGCGCCTCTGGCCGGTGTTTTTGCCCAGTTCCGATAAATATAAAGCACCTGATGAAACCGAACGAATGAGTAGCAATGTATGCCAGCAAAAGTAGTGGTGATTGGCAGCCTTAACATGGACCTGGTGACCCGGGCGCCGCGGCTGCCGCAGGGTGGTGAAACGTTGATCGGTCATTCGTTTGCCACGGTGTCCGGGGGCAAGGGCGCGAACCAGGCCGTGGCCGCCGCGCGATTGGGGGCCCAGGTGTCGATGGTCGGCTGCGTGGGCAGTGATGCCTATGGCGAAGAACTGCGCACCGCCCTGTTGGCAGAACAAATCGATTGTCAGGCCGTCAGCACCGTGGACGGTTCCAGTGGCGTGGCGTTGATTGTGGTGGACGACAACAGCCAGAACGCGATCGTCATCGTTGCCGGTGCCAACGGCGCGCTGACGCCGGCGGTGGTCGGCTGTTTCGATTCGGTTCTGCAGGCCGCCGATGTGATCATTTGTCAGCTGGAAGTGCCGGATGCCACGGTGGGGCACGCACTCAAACGCGGTCGGGAACTGGGCAAGACCGTGATCCTCAATCCGGCGCCTGCCAGCCGTCCATTACCGGCGCACTGGTACGCGAACATCGATTATCTGATTCCCAACGAGAGCGAGGCATCGGCCCTGAGCGGCTTGCCGGTGGACTCTCGGCAGTCTGCGCAAGCTGCTGCAACCCGACTGATCGAGCTGGGGGCCGGCAAAGTGATCATCACCCTGGGTGCCCAGGGTTCGCTGTTTGCCGATGGCCAACGCTTCGAGCATTTCCCTGCACCGACCGTGAAGGCGGTCGACACCACGGCGGCGGGCGATACATTTGTCGGCGGTTTTGCCGCTGCGCTGGCCGGCGGGAAAAACGAAGCTGAAGCGATCCGTTTCGGCCAGGTCGCCGCGGCGTTATCGGTCACCCGTGCCGGCGCGCAACCCTCGATCCCCTCCTTATTCGAAGTGCAGGCATTCAAGACTCCATGAAAAAGACACCTTTGCTCAACGTTGCCCTGTCACGGCTGATCGCTTCCCTGGGCCATGGCGACACCGTGGTGATTGGCGATGCCGGGTTGCCGGTGCCACCCGGTGTTGAGTTGATCGACCTGGCCTTGACCCACGGCATTCCGGATTTCATCAGCACCTTGAAGGTCGTGCTCAGCGAAATGCAGGTTGAAAGCCATGTGCTGGCCCGGGAAATCCTGGAGAAAAAGCCGTCGGCACTGGCAGCACTGCAAGCGCTGAATGACGAGGGTGCCCTGGGGCCGCGTGAACTGCTCAGTCATGAGCAGTTCAAGGTCCTCAGTCGACAGGCGCGGGCGATCGTGCGCACTGGCGAATGCCAGCCGTACTGCAACATCGTGCTGATCGCCGGAGTGACGTTCTGACTCGTTTTTGTTTTCTACCCTGCACAAGGAGTGCGCCATGTACCGTTTTGCCCGCAAACTGCCTCATCTGCTTCGGAGTCTGCTGCTTTTGTCCTTGATGACCGCCACTGGGGCCCACGCGGCGCAGAAGATCGACCTGATCATCGACACCGACCCTGGTGCCGACGATGTGGTTGCCTTGCTGTTTGCGCTGGCATCGCCGCAGGAGTTGAACATCCGCGCATTGACCACCGTCGCCGGCAACGTGCGCCTGGACAAGACGTCGCGTAACGCGCGGCTGGCCCGCGAATGGGCAGGGCGCGAGGAGGTGCCGGTCTACGCCGGAGCGAAGAAGCCGATGATGCGCAAACCCATCTATGCCGAGAATATCCATGGCAAGGAAGGGCTGTCAGGCATCACTGTCCATGAGCCTAAAAAAGGCCTCGCCGAGGGCAATGCGATCGAGTACCTGATCGACACCCTGATGGCGGCCGAGCCCCACAGCATCACCCTTGCCATGTTGGGACCACAGACCAACCTGGCCCTGGCGCTGATCCAGGAGCCGGAAATCGTCCGAGGCATCAAAGAAGTGGTGATCATGGGCGGTGCGCACTTCAACGGTGGCAACATTACGCCCGTGGCAGAGTTCAACCTGTTTGCCGATCCGCAAGCCGCCGAGGTGGTACTCAAGAGTGGGGTGAAACTGACCTACCTGCCGCTGGACTTGACCCACAAGATCCTCACCAGTGACGCGCGCCTGCAACAGATCGCGGCATTGAATAACAATGCCAGCAAGCTGGTGGTCAGTATTCTGAACGAATACATCAAAGCCGATATGGAGCACTACGGCATCCCGGGCGGCCCGGTGCACGACGCAACGGTGATCGCCTATCTGCTCAAGCCACAGCTGTTCAGCGGTCGCGAAGTGAACGTCGTGGTGGACAGTGATGAAGGTCCGTCTTTCGGCCAGACCATCGTCGACTGGCACGACGGCCTCAAGGCGCCGAAGAATGCCTTCTGGGTTGAAAGCGGCGATGCCCAGGGCTTCTTCGATCTGCTGACTGAGCGTCTGGCTCGCCTGAAGTAGCCCTCATGCCCGCAGGTAGCGGCCTGCGGGTTTTTATTCTTTGTCTGTGTGGGCTGCACCCGCGTGATCGGTCGGGTACTTTTCGAATACTTGCGTGATAAATTGCCGGGCTGCTTCGGTACCCAATCCTTTGACCAATAGATCGATACCAATGATTGCCAGCTCTTCCGGACTGCCCGGGCTATAGGAGCTGTGGCCTTGTGGCCACTTGACTGTGATGTTGGCGTCGATGCTTACGGTGGTCATGATGGCGCTCGTGCGGTCGGAAAAGTCTGAACGACGAGTTAACCATTTTGCGGCGCGTTTGGCACTCCGACTTAGGCATGACTCGAAGGCTATGCGACACTTGGTTTTTGATGACTTTTCAAGGACTGCGTTGTGCAGATTGATTTGAACACCCCAGACGGCTTGACCCTGGAGGCCGTGCGTCAGTTGTTGGCGTCAGCCAGCGACGATGAGCACACGCAATTGCGTGTGACCAAGGGCGGCATCGCCTATATTTCATCGGGAGTCGTGGGCGGCACCGATATCGACGGGCTGCTGTTCCGTCTGGAAACCTGGGCCAAGGGCTCTGGTTATGTCGGGCGCGTCGCGGCCAGCGACGAGGTCTGGGTCATGCAGATCTTCAATGCGCTGAAGCAGAACTGGCCGAAGCCGGCCTTCGACTACATTGATGTCTATTGAGCATCGTTCATATTCAGTCACGATTGAAGGATGAAGGGCAGGGCGATGCTCAGGCAAACTTGCCGTTTGTCTGCGGCGCAAGGACAGGTCGCTGGCTCTCCTTGTGAAACCAAACGCCGGATTGGCGGTCGCACGATCTCAGCTTAACTCTCGAAAAAAGGAGGCTTCATGCCTTGGAAGCTCGCGTCATTGGGTACCTTGTTGGCCGTTGCCATGCTGGCCGGTTGCAGCACTGCCAGCACCGAGTCGGCAACAGACCCTGTAACGACGACTGACACAGGTCACAGCCGTTGCGAGGCCAAAGCGGCCGAATTCGCCATTGGAAAACAGGCTTCGCCACAACTGCTGGAACAAGCGCGTACCCGTGCAGGTGCACAGAATGCACGGTTCCTCCTGCCTACCGACATGGTGACGCTGGAGTATCGCTCCGACCGTCTGAACCTCAACACCGATGCCAATCGGGTCGTCATCCGCGTCAACTGCGGCTGATCACCCAGGCTTTTGCGTTGCCCACAAAAAACCCCGTCACATGGACGGGGTTTTTTTAGCGCGCCTGGAAATTACTCTGGGCGAACTTGAGCAGCTTGCATACCCTTTTGGCCTTTCTCAGCCACGAAGGAAACGGTTTGGCCTTCTTTCAGGCTTTTGAAACCGTCGCTTTCGATAGCTTTGAAGTGTACGAACAGGTCGTCACCGCCACCTTGAGGAGTGATGAAGCCGAAGCCTTTTTCATCGTTGAACCATTTAACGGTGCCGGTTTGGCGATTAGACATGGTGTATCTCCAAGAAACATATATTTTCAGTAGTACTGTGCTGCTCAGGCCAACTGGGCACACCGGGGTATCATAGTCGAAATGTTCGCTTTGGGAGCCCCCCGCGGGTGCCGTTTGCCCTACAGTCGCACATTCTTTGTTGCCCGATACGGCTGGAAGCCCCGTTTTAAAAGGCTTTCAGCCGAAAGTAAAGACGATAAAAAAACCTGTAAAACCTGCATAAATCGTAGGAAAAAGCGCTTTTCAGAGGCCGTTCATCGGCTCAAGTCACTTTTTCAGCGTCTTGAGAGGCTTATTTTTTCGCCGGGTTAGTGGCCTTGCATTTGGAAATCTGGGTCAGGGCCTGTTGTTTCAAGGCGTCACTGGCCTGGTTATCCATCAGGGACTGAAGGTCCTTGGCGGGGTACGATTTGATGGCATCGGCGCCGCAGGCGCAGTGAGCTTTTGCAGCCGCGGCGCCGATCTGAGGCGTGGCAGCCTGGGTGCACTGCGCCATGTACTTCTCGCGCTCACCCTTCGGCCAATCGGCGTGGGCGGCCAGCGGCAGCAGCAGGACGATGGGGGCGACTACAGCGAACAAATGATTCAGACGCATGCCGGGATGCTCCTTGTGGGTCAATGTCTTGTTATCTGAGGGGGAAAACGGCGATCAAGTTCAGCACTCTGGCATAAAAACAGCGGATTTACCCTGGCGGGAAACCTCTACGCCGCCCTGACCGTTCATCTGTGCTAGCATGCCGGGCTCGGGCGCTTGCAGGCTCCGGTCGACCTTCAGTCCCGGCCGCGGCAGATGCCCGAATAATCCTGATTTGAATCCCAGTCACTCTGGTTCGGTTTTCCGGTTGGCCGCAAGGCTCCTGCCGCTGTAAGGCAGGCGTTCGTCATTGAATGGCCTGGATCGGATCTTGTACTGGCTCATCCCAACCCACGTGACCTTTGGTAGGGGTCACCACTAGGAGAGGAGGCGCCATGCCAACTATTACTCTTCCCGACGGCAGTCAACGTTCATTCGATCACCCGGTTTCCATCGCCGAAGTCGCCGCATCCATTGGTGCCGGTCTGGCCAAGGCTACTGTAGCCGGCAAGGTCAATGGCAAGCTGGCCGACGCCAGCGACATCATCGACAGCGACGCTACGCTGCAAATCATCACGCCAAAGGATGAAGAGGGGCTGGAGATCATTCGCCACTCTTGCGCCCACCTGGTTGGCCACGCGGTCAAGCAGTTGTACCCGACCGCCAGAATGGTCATCGGTCCGGTCATCGACGACGGCTTCTATTACGACATCGCCTACGAGCGTCCTTTCACCCCGGACGACCTGGCGGCCATCGAACAGCGCATGCAGCAGCTGATCGAGAAAGATTACGACGTCATCAAGAAAGTCACTCCGCGCGCCGAAGTGATCGAAGTGTTCCAGTCCCGCGGCGAAGACTACAAATTGCGCCTGGTCGAGGACATGCCGAACGAACAGGCCATGGGTCTGTACTATCACGAAGAATACGTCGACATGTGCCGCGGTCCGCACGTGCCGAACACCCGCTTCCTGAAATCCTTCAAGCTGACCAAGCTGTCCGGCGCCTACTGGCGCGGTGATGCCAAGAACGAGCAATTGCAGCGCGTCTACGGCACCGCGTGGGCTGACAAGAAGCAGCTGGCTGCCTATATCCAGCGCATTGAAGAAGCCGAGAAGCGCGATCACCGCAAGATCGGCAAGCGCCTGGGCCTGTTCCACACCCAGGAAGAGTCGCCGGGCATGGTGTTCTGGCACCCGAACGGCTGGACCCTGTACCAGGTGCTCGAGCAGTACATGCGCAAGGTGCAGCGCGACAACGGCTACCTGGAGATCAAGACACCTCAAGTTGTTGACCGCAGCCTGTGGGAGAAGTCCGGGCACTGGGCCAACTACGCCGACAACATGTTCACCACTCAGTCGGAAAACCGCGACTACGCCATCAAGCCGATGAACTGCCCTTGCCACGTCCAGGTGTTCAATCAGGGTCTGAAGAGCTACCGCGAGTTGCCGATGCGCCTGGCCGAATTCGGTGCCTGCCACCGTAACGAGCCATCGGGTGCGCTGCACGGCATCATGCGCGTGCGTGCGTTCACCCAGGACGACGCCCACATCTTCTGCACCGAAGAGCAGATGCAGGCCGAGTCCGCTGCGTTCATCAAGCTGACCATGGATGTCTACGCCGACTTCGGCTTCAAAGACATCGAAATGAAGCTGTCCACTCGTCCGGAAAAGCGCGTCGGTTCCGATGAGTTGTGGGACCGCGCCGAAGCAGCATTGGCCGCAGCCCTTGATAGTGCGGGCCTGCCGTACGATCTGCAGCCGGGCGAGGGTGCGTTCTATGGTCCGAAAATCGAATTCTCGCTGAAAGATTGCCTCGGCCGCGTCTGGCAATGTGGTACCTTGCAGCTCGATTTTAACCTGCCTGTCCGTCTGGGCGCCGAATTCGTCTCCGAAGACAACAGCCGCAAGCATCCGGTGATGTTGCACCGGGCGATCCTGGGTTCCTTCGAGCGTTTCGTCGGAATTCTGATCGAGCACTACGAGGGTGCATTCCCTGCGTGGCTGGCGCCGACCCAGGCAGTGATCATGAATATCACTGATAAACAGGCAGATTTTGTTGCCGAAGTAGAAAAAACTCTCAACGAAAGCGGGTTTCGTGCCAAGTCTGACTTGAGAAATGAAAAGATCGGCTTTAAAATCCGCGAGCATACCTTGCTCAAGGTTCCCTATCTCTTGGTTATTGGAGATAAGGAAGTCGAGATGCAGACTGTCGCTGTGCGTACTCGTGAAGGTGCTGACCTGGGCTCGATGCCCGTCGCCCAGTTCGCCGAGTTCCTCGCGCAAGCGGTTTCCCGGCGTGGTCGCCAAGATTCGGAGTAATTATTATTAAGCGTGAAATGAGACAAGATAAACGAGCTGCACCGAAAGCCCCGATCAACGAGAATATCTCGGCACGCGAGGTTCGGTTAATTGGCGCTGACGGCGAGCAGATTGGCATCGTCTCGATTGATGAAGCGCTTCGTATTGCTGAAGAAGCCAAGCTTGATCTGGTAGAAATCTCCGCCGACGCCGTCCCGCCTGTTTGCCGGGTGATGGACTACGGCAAATCGATCTTCGAAAAGAAGAAGCAGATTGCTGCGGCGAAGAAGAACCAGAAGCAGATTCAGGTAAAAGAAATCAAGTTTCGTCCAGGGACGGAGGAAGGGGATTACCAGGTAAAACTGCGCAACCTGGTACGTTTCCTGAGTGACGGGGACAGGGCCAAGGTATCCTTGCGATTCCGCGGCCGTGAGATGGCCCACCAGGAGCTGGGGATGGAACTCCTCAAGCGAGTTGAAGGTGACTTGCTCGAGTACGGTTCGGTCGAACAGCATCCTAAGATGGAAGGACGCCAGCTGATCATGGTCATCGCCCCGAAAAAGAAGAAGTAATCAACAGGGCACGGCAGGCCTTCTGATTATGTTTATCAACTGAATGCGGAGTATCCGAACATGCCAAAAATGAAGACCAAAAGTGGTGCTGCTAAGCGGTTTCTGAAAACTGCTAACGGTATCAAGCACAAGCACGCTTTCAAGAGCCACATCCTGACCAAAATGTCGACCAAGCGTAAGCGTCAACTGCGCGGTAGCAGCTTGCTGCATCCGTCTGACGTGGCAAAAGTCGAGCGCATGCTGCGCCTTCGTTAATTTTAGTCAAGAATAGAGGAAGTAACTCATGGCTCGTGTAAAGCGTGGCGTCATTGCCCGTAAACGTCACAAAAAAATTCTGAAACTTGCTAAAGGCTACTACGGCGCTCGCTCGCGCGTATTCCGTGTTGCCAAGCAAGCGGTAATCAAGGCAGGCCAATACGCCTACCGTGACCGTCGTCAGAAAAAACGTCAGTTCCGCGCTCTGTGGATCGCTCGTATCAACGCTGGTGCTCGTATCAACGGTCTGTCTTACAGCCGTTTCATCGCCGGCCTGAAAAAAGCGTCCATCGAGATCGACCGTAAGGTTCTGGCTGATCTGGCAGTGAACGAAAAAGCGGCGTTTGCTGCGATTGTCGAGAAAGCTAAAGCCACCTTGGCTTAAGTACCCCCGACAGTCACCCGGCCTCACCTCTGTGGGGTCAGGTGTTAAACGTCATAAATAGGGGAAGAGCCTTCAAGCTCTTCCCCTATTTTGTATCTGGAGTCTGTACATGGAAAACCTGGACGCGCTCGTCTCGCAAGCACTAGAGGCTGTGCAAAGCGCTGAAGATATCAATGCCCTGGAGCAAATCCGGGTTCACTACCTTGGCAAAAAGGGCGAATTGACTCAGGTGATGAAGACCCTGGGGAATTTGCCGGCAGAAGAGCGTCCGCAAGTCGGCGCGCTGATCAACGTTGCCAAGGAGCGTGTCACAGAGGTTCTCAATGCGCGCAAGGCGTTGTTCGAGGAGGCCGATCTTGCGGCCAAGCTCGCCGCCGAATCCATTGACGTGACCCTGCCTGGCCGCGGCCAGACCTCAGGCGGTCTGCATCCGGTTACCCGGACTCTGGAACGTATCGAGCAGTTCTTCACCCACATTGGCTACGGCATTGCCGAAGGCCCTGAGGTCGAAGACGACTACCACAACTTCGAGGCGCTCAACATCCCAGGCCATCACCCGGCCCGTTCGATGCATGACACCTTCTATTTCAATGCCAACATGTTGCTGCGCACCCATACCTCGCCGGTACAGGTCCGCACCATGGAATCGAAACAGCCGCCGATCCGCATTGTCTGCCCAGGCCGTGTGTATCGCAGCGACTCCGATATCACCCACTCGCCGATGTTCCACCAGGTCGAAGGCCTGCTGGTCGATCGCGATATCAACTTCGCCGACCTGAAAGGGACCATCGAAGAGTTCTTGCGCGTGTTCTTCGAAAAAGAACTGGCAGTACGCTTCCGTCCTTCGTACTTCCCGTTCACCGAGCCATCCGCTGAAGTCGACATGGAATGCGTGATGTGCAGCGGTAAAGGTTGCCGTGTCTGCAAACAGACTGGCTGGCTGGAAGTCATGGGCTGCGGCATGGTTCACCCGAACGTGCTGCGCATGTCCGGGATCGACCCGGAAGAATTTTCGGGCTTTGCCTTCGGCATGGGCGTTGAGCGTCTGGCCATGCTGCGTTACGGCGTGAACGACTTGCGTCTGTTCTTCGACAACGACTTGCGGTTCCTCGCGCAATTTCGCTAGTCGTAACGAATTCTTAGGAGAGCAGGATGAAATTCAGTGAACAATGGCTGCGTGGTTGGGTCAGCCCGCAGGTAAGTCGCGACGAGCTGGTTGCTCGTCTGTCGATGGCCGGTCTTGAGGTCGATAGCGTTACGCCGGCCGCCGGTGTATTCAGTGGCGTGATCGTGGGCGAGGTGCTGAGCACCGAACAGCACCCTGACGCCGACAAGCTGCGTGTTTGCCAGGTCAGCAATGGCTCGGAAACCTTCCAGGTCGTTTGCGGTGCGCCAAACGTGCGCCCGGGCCTGAAGATCCCGTTCGCCACCATCGGTGCCGAGCTACCGGGCGACTTCAAGATCAAGAAAGCCAAGCTGCGTGGCGTCGAGTCCAACGGCATGCTGTGCTCGCAAGCCGAGCTGCAGGTCGGTGAAGGTAACGACGGCCTGATGGAGTTGCCGGCCGATGCGCCGGTGGGTCAGGACATTCGTGAATACCTGGACCTTGATGATGCCAGCATCGAGGTCGACCTGACCCCGAACCGCGGCGACTGCCTGTCCCTGGCGGGCCTGGCCCGTGAAGTCGGCGCACTGTACGCCACCCCGGTCACTCGTCCAGTGGTTTCTGCCGTTCCAGCCGTGCACGATGAAGTGCGTCCGGTTGAAGTGCTGGCGCCTGCCGCTTGCCCGCGTTACCTGGGGCGTGTGATCCGTAACGTCGACCTGTCCAGGCCTACACCGCTGTGGATGGTCGAGCGTCTGCGTCGTGCCGATGTACGCAGCATCGATGCTGCCGTCGACATCACCAACTATGTGATGCTGGAACTGGGTCAACCGCTGCACGCTTTCGATCTCGCCGAAATCAATGGCGGCATCCGTGTGCGCATGGCCGAAGAAGGCGAGAAGCTGGTACTGCTCGACGGTCAGGAAGTCAGCCTGCGTAGCGATACGCTGGTGATTGCCGACCACACTCGCGCCCTGGCCATTGCCGGCGTCATGGGTGGCGAGCACAGCGGCGTCAACACCGCGACCACGCGTGACATCTTCCTGGAAAGCGCGTTTTTCGATCAGATCGCCGTCGCTGGCAAGGCCCGCTCCTATGGCCTGCACACCGACGCTTCGCACCGCTACGAGCGTGGTGTGGACTGGCAACTGGCCCGCGAAGCCATGGAGCGCGCCACAGGCCTGCTGCTGGAGATCACCGGTGGTGAAGCCGGCCCGATCATCGAAACCGTCAGCGAGCAGCATCTGCCGTCGATCGCGCCGGTAACCCTGCGTGCCCAGCGCATCACCCAGATGCTGGGCATGGAAATGGATTCGGCCGAAGTCGAGCGTCTGCTCAGTGCTTTGGGTCTGAAGATTTCTGTCGAGGGAGCAGGGCAGTGGCGCGTTGAAGTGCCAAGCCATCGCTTCGACATCAGCCTGGAAGTCGACCTGATCGAAGAACTGGCCCGCCTGTACGGTTACAACCGCCTGCCGGTTCGTTACCCGCAAGCGCGTCTGGCGCCGCAAGCCAAGGCCGAAGCCCGCAGCGATCTGCCAGAGCTGCGCCGCCTGCTGGTTGCCCGTGGTTATCAGGAAGCGATCACCTACAGCTTCATCGATCCGAAACAGTTCGAACTGTTCAATCCGGGTGTCGAGCCGCTGCTGTTGGCCAACCCGATTTCCAACGACATGGCTGCCATGCGTTCGTCGCTTTGGCCAGGCCTGGTCAAGGCGCTTCAGCACAACCTGAACCGTCAGCAGGATCGCGTTCGTTTGTTCGAGAGCGGTTTGCGTTTCGTCGGTCAGCTCGAAGGCTTGAAGCAAGAGCCGATGCTGGCGGGCGTGGTTTGCGGTAGCCGTCTGCCGGAAGGCTGGGCGCAAGGTCGCGATGTCGTCGACTTCTTCGACGTCAAGGCTGATGTGGAAGCGGTGTTGGGCTTCGCCGGTGCACTGGATGCCTTCACGTTCGTGCCAGGCAAGCACCCTGCGTTGCACCCGGGTCAAACCGCGCGCATCGAACGCGAAGGCCGTCTGGTCGGTTTCGTCGGTGCCATCCACCCTGAATTGTCGAAAACCCTGGGTCTGGATCGTCCGGTGTTTGTTTTCGAGCTGGTTCTGGCGGAAGTGGCTAGCGGAAAAATGCCGAAATTCCACGAGTTGTCGCGCTTTCCTGAAGTGCGTCGTGACCTGGCACTGATTGCGCACAAAGACGTCGCAGCCGCGGCGGTACTGGACGTAATCCGTGAAAATGCAGGCGAATGGCTGACAGACCTCAGGCTATTTGACGTGTATCAGGGTAAAGGCATTGATCCTGATAGAAAAAGCCTCGCAGTCGGCTTGACCTGGCAGCATCCATCGCGCACTCTTAATGACGATGAGGTGAATTCCACGACGCAAAACATCCTCACCTCGCTCGAACAAAGGTTGAACGCCACGTTAAGGAAGTGACGTATGGGGGCTTTGACGAAAGCTGAGATGGCGGAACGTCTGTATGAAGAGCTGGGCCTGAACAAGCGGGAAGCCAAGGAATTGGTCGAACTGTTTTTCGAGGAAATCAGGCACGCTCTTGAAGACAACGAGCAGGTCAAATTGTCCGGTTTCGGCAATTTTGACCTGCGGGACAAACGCCAGCGGCCTGGCCGCAATCCGAAAACGGGAGAAGAAATCCCGATCACGGCTCGCCGTGTGGTCACCTTTCGTCCAGGGCAGAAGTTGAAGGCCCGAGTTGAGGCTTATGCTGGAACCAAGTCATAACGACGAGCTACCCGTCATCCCAGGCAAACGCTACTTCACCATTGGTGAAGTCAGCGAGCTGTGTGCGGTAAAACCGCACGTGCTGCGCTATTGGGAGCAGGAGTTTCCTCAACTCAACCCCGTCAAACGCCGCGGAAACCGCCGGTATTATCAGCGCCAGGACGTGCTGATGATCCGGCAGATCCGCGCGCTACTTTACGATCAAGGGTTCACCATCGGCGGCGCGCGTTTGCGCTTGTCCGGTGACGAAGCCAAAGACGACACCACGCAATACAAACAAATGATTCGCCAGATGATCGCCGAGCTCGAAGATGTACTGGTGGTCCTCAAGAAATAAATTCCTGCTTTTAAATACTTCCAGTTTTCAAAAGCTTGCGATATATTCTTGAGCGTTCCTCGAGAAGAGGAACAAGATTCACGCCTAGTCGGGGCGTAGCGCAGTCCGGTAGCGCACTAGCATGGGGTGCTAGGGGTCGAGTGTTCGAATCACTCCGTCCCGACCATATTATTCAATGACTTAGCCCAATCTTCACAGGTTGGGCTTTTTCATGCGCAGGGACTTTTGCGGGGGTTCATCCTGTTTTCCTCCTCAGGATGGTCAGAGCCGGCCCGCGCGAATCCGTCGCTGACACTTTGTTTGCCTCCACGATCAACTGCTCAAGCTCTGCGGTAGAATAGTGGCTCGTAACGCTGCCATTCTTGTGCCCCAAGAGCGCTTTTCGATCTTCCAGTGTCACGCCCGCTGCACGTAGCCTTCTGCCAAAGGTGTGCTTGAGGTCGTGAATCCTGATCGATCTGAACCCAGGGTGTGCCGGTGACTTGTGTTCCATTTCCCACTTCGCCGCCGCTCTCACCCTGGCCTTCTTCCACGCTGTGTCATTCATCCGGTGCATCGGGGTCGGACCTTTTTCGTCCGGTTGCCCATACGGGAAGACATACTTCGAATGCAGGCCGCGCTGGCCGTCGATGACTGACATCGCCACCTTGTTCAGCACCACCAGCCTCTCGTCGCCGTTCTTCACACCAGACTTTTCATGTCTCCCACCAAAGTCAGCAGGAATCAGGAACACGCTTGTTCCGAGCTCCGGTACTCGAATTTCCCAATCCCACTGAAGCTTGCAGACTTCCTGCTCTCGGCAACCGGTGTTCACCTTGTAGAGCGCCATCCTCAGTAGGTGATCCGGAATCTCGGCGAACAGCATCGACTGCTCTGCCCAAGACATCGGGTAGGGCTTCCTGCTCGACTTCCTTTCCTCCAGCATCGAGATCATCGGCACGCTATCCAGCCACGGCCGTTTCTCTGCGTCTCGCCACTTCCTGTGGCACAGGTTCAAGATCCGAACGATTCGCTGCAACGCGATGTTCACCGTCCGGTTCGAGACGCCTGGCTTCACCTTTCCTTTTTCGGTTTTGGTCGGCTTCTGTCGATCCCGCTTAAACGTGGCCAGCGTTCCGTCATCTATATGGGTGATCGGCAGATCCCCGATGTACGGGTCCAACTGCTCGATATGCGAGGCAGAAAGACCAATTGAGGCTTGGTCTTTGAACTCCACCAGAAACCTGGTGGCTGCCTCACGCCAGGTTCGCACCTGGCGCACACCGTAGACCTTTTCCTGTCTGAGCTTTTCCAGCCGGTGAATCAGGTACTGCTCAGCTTCCTGCCTTTCGCTTGCTCCAGTGCTTTCCTGAAGTCGCTGACCTCTGACGACCTTGTCGATGTGCCAGATTCCGTTTCTCTCGTAGAGACCGGAGATCGTTTTTCGCGCCATTTATTGACTCCTTGGCGCCCACTGCGGGGCTGATTGTTGTCCTGATTGGCCGCTTTTTCAATTGCCATGGACTCGACGTAAGCGTCTGCCCACTGGTCGAGCTCGAGCCTGTCGAAGCCGATGCCCTGTTTCCCGATCGGGAATTCACGCACGTTCGGCCTGACAGTTTTGTTGAATTCATCCCGGCACATGCCGAGGTATCCGTAGGCCTCGCCGGCGCGGATAAAGCGCGGGAGGATGGGCGCAGCCTGGGCCGCGCTTCGATTGGACATAGCTGTCTCCATGCCGCCGGCGGCGGCAGAGTGTTCAGTGAATGGTCACGCTGTCCTGCCCTGGGGCGATCGCGCGAGCCTGTTGTTCGGTACGTCGGCAGATGTGTTGGATCTTTCCGCCGCAGTCGGCGATGACCCACCAGAAGCCGCCGAAGCGGTGCGGGCCCTTGATGATCTTCGTGATGGTCATGTGATGCTCCATGCCGCGCGTGGCGGCAGAAGGTGGTGATGGGATTTATTCTTCGTCATCCGGATCAAGGTCGTCATCGCCGTCATGGCTGACGCTGATCGGGAGTTTGCCCAGGCGTTTGAGGGCAAGTACGAGGCCAATGCGTAACCCCTTCGCCAGGTCTTTCGTGAGAACAATTTCGACAGGGTTATCGACGCCGAGCTGAAGGGTCACGCCTTCCTTTGAGTTTTCGCTGATCATCTCCAGCTGGTCGGCCTGTCGCTTGTGCCATGCCAGTAACGACTCGATCATTTCGCCGACGTCTTGGGGGGCGCTGACCGCCCCCTCCAGCGCGCCCGTGACCAGCTTCTTGAGTTCCTCCTTTTCTTCTTCTGCGCGGTCGAGCTGGTCGTCGGCGGCGAACGGCCCGCCAACCATTGACCAACTGCTGGCGAATACCTGGGCTTGATCCATGATGGCTTTAACAGTTTTCTCAGACATGCGAATTCCTTGCCCGCCGTACACCGGCAGGCTCTTGTGTGGGGTAGGGGTTAGAGTTGTGGTGCGAGCAGGTCAGCAACCACTTCGCCGGTATCGTGGAAGTACCAGTCGCTGTCGGTCAGGTTGTTGATCATGAAGGCGGCAAAACTGTCAGCCGACATGCGTCTCATGATCCGTTCAAACTTTGGTGGCGGTCCTTTCCAGGTTGGCTCTGCGCCGACGAGGCGGGCGGCTGCCAGGTTATGGTGACCATCAAGTAGGACGCGGTACTGCTTGCCGCGAATGTCCATGGTCACGGTCCTCACCACGAAGACCTTGAACGTTGCAGCCTTTCTGGCGATGACATCGCGGTTCAGATATCGCTGGCTGCTGATCAGCGGGGGCGAGCTCATGGCTTCCAACTCTTGCCCACGCGGAACACCATCATCAAGTTGTGATGGAGTGGCACTTTGAGGACGCTATCGAAAAACTCGCCCTTTCCAGATATGAACCCAGTAGGCACCTTGGTTCCTCCGGTGCCGAATTCTCGCCAGCATTCTTCGCCGCCGTTCTTGTCCCAGTACGCGCGCTCGCGCTTTGGAATCTCATCGTAGGTTTTTTCGAACACGGAGAGATCCGGGATATCACAGATCCGGCGCCATGCGGGATGGCGCTTGCACCAGTCGACGGCATGCTGAGAAGCTTGCTCGGCAGAGTAAAATTCTTTGGTTTTTTGTTCGGTCATCACCGCGGCCCCTTGTAGCAGTACACGTAGGCGAACCAGGCGAGGGCGATCATTGGGTCACCCCGTTGAAGCGCTCCCAGCCTTCGCCATATTCGAAGCAGTACGTCGCCGGCCAGCTCCCGCGAGTCCCTTCCGGGACGAAGTGAAACAGGCTGTCATAGGTGCCATGGCCGGGCGTGGTCTTGCACCAGAGGTGGATCGGACCGCCGAGTTTCCAGCGGGGCCTTTCCTTAACCGCCTCAACCATGAACCGTTCCAGTTCGTGATGGCCGCGACTCATGACGATGTAAGTGTCCTCGCCAACTGATTCGATATCGAGTGGGTAGGCCTTCATGGCGCCACATCGCGCCGTGCCCACTGCACGTATGGGCCGTTATCCGTGTCGAAAATTCCAAGCAGGAACCAGCCTTCTTCGGGCGGCGCCTCAGGCTCCCAGCCAAGGCAGTGGCAGGCCTCATCATCCCAGTAGGGGTGGGCTTCCAAATCGGATTCCATGTGCCAGCCGATCACCTTCAGACCCTGGGCTTCGAGCCACGCTTTCCACGCTTCGGCGTCTTCATCGAATTCCGGAATGTCTGGGTGATACCAGTACCCGTTCTCGTCACGCACGACTTCGACTGAGCCAATCAACTTTTCTTCAGGCATGACTGTTCCTTTGCCGCTATAGCGGCTGACTTTGAAGGGGGGAGGGAGTTACAGAGGGTTGGAGTACAGATGTACTCCTATTGCGGCGGGCTTACCCGCGCAGCTCGACATCCGTTGTTATCGCCTTCACGACCACCGGCCCAAGGATTCGAACGCCTCGCTGGTCTTCCTTAAATGCTCGGTTGATGCGACCGACTGCCGCCTCACGGGCTTGCCGATAAACCTGATCGATCTGGCATTCTGGTCCCCAGCTGCCCAGGTTGGTTAGCTCGATCGTGAGCGTCACCGTCGCGCCGGTAGTGGTTCGGACTGTAGGTCGCTTGGTCATGGCAGTTCGTCCCCGACGATCATCTTGCAGGGGCTTTGGCGCACTGTTGCAATCTCTGCTGTCAGCTCATCAACCCGCTGATCCGCTTCGTTCAGGCGCTCCTGCAGGGCGTGTTCGCGAGCCTTCGATTCCTCGAGCGCTCTCGAAAGCCAGCGGATTCGATCTTTACCGGCGGTGAGCCAGACAACCGCCGAGTGATAGCCAGGCGTCTTGCGGAGCAGGGCGTTGATGTTCAGCGGCTCGTTGCCGTGGAGGAATACGCCGTTGGCCAGTTCGTCATCGGTCAGCTCGCCCAGGGTCAGTGCCGCCCGCTGGCAGTTGTAGTGTTCGCCGTGCGGGTCGGCCTGGCCTTCTTGCCGCCACTTTGCTGCCGGAGTTTTTTGTATGTCACCCATCATGCAATCTCCATCGGTACCAGATCATGGGCATTCACAACCGTCATGCCGAGGCGTTCAGCGATAAGCACTTCGAGGCGTGCGCCCTTTGAATACTCCCAGCCCGGGAGCGTGGCCACCGTGTCGCAGTCCATCAGGGCGGCGATGTCGCGGCGCATGCAGTCGTTCCAGGAACCGCCGTCAGGGTTAAGCTCGGCTGGGTTGGTGACGGCGTGGCCAGCGCCCCGCAGGTTGGCGGTCATTGCGGCGAAGGCTGGGAAGTTGAGGGCGGGCAGGCCGGTCATTGGCCCGCTGAGGTAGATGCGCTTCATGCGGCCACCTTCGGCGTGTAGGTCAGCGTGCCGTCGAGGATCGCTTCCTTGATGGCTTCGAACTCCCAGGCGTAATACTGCGATTCGACGTAGACGCGCATCTCGCCGTAGTCGTGCTGCTTGCGTCGGATGAACGCCTCGGCGGCATCCCTGGTGAAGTGGCTATTTACGATTTCCCAGCGCTTGTTCCAGCCGGTGACGGTGTGGTCATCGCACTCGGCGAGATATTCCCACTGGTCGTCCTCGTCCAGGTCCATAAAGCTGCATTCCCGATCAGCCATCAGGGCCTGGTCTATTTCTGCGCGCTCCTCGTCGTCGAGGTCGTCCCAGTATTCTTTCGGGCTGAACCAGTGCTGATCCTCCAGGCAGACAACTCGACCTTCCGCGTAGTCGATCTCGTAGCCGTAATCGATTCGCTTGGTCTGCACGGTGAAAATCGCGGCCGCAGTGTGGTGCCATTTAACGCCGGCGCCGTTGCAGTGATAACGGAGGCGTTCGACGAAGTCGGTCCAGGTCGAGGCATCAAGCACGGCGCCGATCGCTAATGTCGGCAGCGGCTCGGCCGGTTTGTTTTCTGTGGGCATGGGGCGTCCTATGCCGGGTCATGCCCGGGCGGTGGAGGGTGGTGGTGTCAGGCGGCTTTGCGCTGATCCAGGACCTGCTGGCGAGCAGCCTCAAACTCACTCGCGATGATCTCGGTGGCGCCCTCGACCTGTTCGCTGCCTTCCTTCAGTTGAAACCCAAGATTCAGGTAGATGGCGCCGTCATATTTGAAGAACACGCCGCCACTCAGCCAGACGCTGCCCCAGTCGATGCCAAGGGCTTTCCACACGTCATCCTTGCTGATGCGATCCGGGCAGTGTTCGTCCCACAGCGCTATCAGGCGTTCGTGCTCAGCCTTGTAAGCTGCGCGCGCTTCCTTCGACGCGCCTTTCTCAGGCTTCGGGGCGTTGCGCAGTGCGCGGTAACCGTATTCATCGGGCCGACGCCAGTGAACGTCAAATGCTCGGCTGTCGCTGATCTTCACGCCGCCGACGTAGCTGTCGTTGCCTGAGTACATCGGAGAGCCAGGGCCGCCGAATACGTCCTTCAGCTTTTCGCGCTTCGCGTGGAAGTCCGCTTTCTTGGACTCCCAAGCGGACACGGCAGCCAAAGCGGAAGGCGATGTGGTTTTGTAGTGGTAGCTGCTCATGGCTTGCTCCTGCTTGCGCGCCTGCCTCTCCGGCTGGCGTGATTCGTTGAAGTGGGGTATTTGTGTTCGGCCCGGCATGGAGCCGGAAGGAGTTTCAAATTGAAGCGATTGCTGCTCGCGCTCGGCATACTGGTGCCGATGGCGGCCTCGGCCGAGTCGGTGAAGGAAATGTATCCGGGGCCTTGGGTCTGGGATTTCAACAACGCCATCACCGGAGCGCTGGTTCAGGCAAAAGTGAAAGGCTGCGGCATTTATCGTTACAGGGTCAGCCGCAGTAGCGATAGCGAATACCTCGTGTACTGCTCCCGAGATAACGAAAACTGGAAGGCTTACATGGTTTGGCCAAACATCAGCAAGGTGATGGGGCCTTACCCGCCCGATCCGGCGTTGCCATAGTTTCGGGTTTCTCGATTTCATCGTCAGGCTCTGGTGGATCGTCAGCGAGTGACTTCATCCCGGCCGCTTCGATTAGTCGAGACACCTTTTCGCTAACAACAAAAGGTGTCGTGACACACCGAAGCATCTTGGCCTGGGTATCGAAATCAGCGGCGATCAGGTTCATCAGCAGCCGCTGGTGAATGTCCTGCTGGTTGTTGATGCCGTGGGCCTTCATGACCTTTTGCAGATCAGGCTTGAACACCCCGGCCACTTCGATCTGAAATTTGCCGATACCCAGCGCGGCATTCTTGGCGTTCGCTTTCTCGCGCTTCTTGCGCTGCTTGATGGCTTCCGCCGTCGGCTGCTGCTGTTCCTCGGCCATGGCCTTCCTCTTCAATTCCGTGGGCCGGTAGATCCAGCCATGTCTGTCGTCGGCGCTGGCGCACCTGGTTGCTGATGCGCCTCATGCTGCGACCTTCACCTGATGCCAAGCACCGGCGGCGTAGAACAGCTTTGCGGCCTGTGCCTCTTCGAGCGTGACCTCGGCGGGAACGGCGATCCATCCCGATGCCAGCAGGTGGTTCGGGTTGCAGCTGCCGCGCAGCTCCAGGTAGTAATGCTCGATGGCATCCGTCAGGCGCTCGACCTTGTAGACACCCTCGGGCGAGATCTCCACGGACTTGATGTACTCGGTTCCGAGTTCATCGCGGCACATGGCGCCGATGTAGATCGTCCAGCGGTAGGCAAAGTCGAAAATCGCGTTGGCGATGGCCAAACTCCGGATCTGCCGGCAGTTCTTCCAGTTCACCATGACCTGCGTGCCGCTGGGGTCGATGTTCACCACGGCGACGTGGTTGGTGCTGAGCAACGCCCGGCAGCTGCGTTCGGCCCGGGCGAAACCGTTGTTGGGCTTCCGTTTTGATTTCATAGTGACTCCGCCATCTTGCGCAGGGCCTTGCGGTCGGCAGCCGAGATTGGTTTCGGGCGCCGCTTGAGGACCGTTTCAGGGTCTATTTTTCCCGAACGGCGGGGTGGCAGCGGATTGCGCGGCGGGCTTTTCAGCTGGGCGATCTGCCCGCCGGAGGCGAGGTACTGGGCGACTCGTTCAGAGATCGACTCAGCATCTGGCCTGTGCTGCTCCACCAGATTGAGGTGGTTGCTGATCATGCTCAAGCTCCTAATCTATGGGCCTGTGCCCGAGCTTTGTCCGCGACTTCGTCAACCATCCGGCCAAGCTCAAGGTTGAACTGGACCAGCTCTTGGTGAAGCATTGCGATATATTCTTCGTCGCGCTTGATGGTCTCGATGTACAGGCGGCAATCTTCATCCTGGCGCGGATCGAACGACAGAAAATCCCACCATTCCCTGCCTGTGACGAACATGCAGCCCTGAACCTGCGGCTTGTGTTCATCGGGCATTCCTTCGAGCCAGGTGCGGACGTGGACGGCCTCATTGAATGGGCATTTCGACTCAATGCCCCCGTCCTCGCCAATCAAGCCGTCAGGCGAACAGCCAAGCCAGTCGTATTTGGGGTGAACTACGAAGCCAGATTTGATGACGTTATTGCCGGTCAGGATTTCGTAGAAGTCGTGGCTCGACTGCTCAACCTCGGTGCCCCATGCCATCGATTTGCTGCTGACCGAATGCTTTGATCGGTTGGCCAGTCGCTCGAATGCCAGTTCGCGCATGTAAGTGGTGCGGGCCGCGAGCGGCTTGCGCTTTCCGTGCCTGTCACGATCGCCCCAAGCAATCACATCCTTGAACCTGCTTGCCGTTAGGCGCCCGCTGCGGTCCTGATGCCACTGCTCGGTGCGCTGAAGATCTACAGCGGCGTTCATTGATCGCCGCCTTGCTGATCGCTGTCAGCATTAACGTCGGCGCTCTCGCTGACGTTCGTGAACTCCGCATCTATGGTCTGCGCAATCGTCTTCAGTTCACCGTGACGAGTTACGCCAATGGCGCCGCGCTGCTGCGGCTTTAGTCCCTTCCAAGCCTTTTCGTAACCTTCAATACCCTGCTCCTGAGCGATTTTTTTCAATTGCTCGAACAGGTCCGTAGTCGCGTCGGTTGAGTCGCCTTGAGGAACTGACGCGGCGCCCACGTCTGCTGGCTTTTCTTTGGTAGATCTCGGGGTAACGTCTGTTTCCAGAAGCGTGTAGCCGTCGTCCAGTTCGTCGCGGGTGTACACGCCCAAGATCACGTCAGGGCAATACAGGCGAGCCCATTTTTTGAGGGCTAGGTATGCGATTTGCTGCTTCGGATCGTCCGCCCACAGTGTTGAGTTCCGGGTTCGCGCCTGAGTCATCAAGGTGGTGAGTTCGCGCGGCGTGTCCTCGCCCACGAACGTCGCCCAAACGCGGACGCCAAGACCTTTCTCGTCGTTTATGTTCCAGTTTGGAACGCGATACTTCTTCGGCTGTCCGTGGTCATCCGTTTGCTTTTTGCTTTCGATTTCACGGAAGTTGCCGATGATCTTGTCCCAGTCGCCAAACCAGTCGTAATGGATTCGATCAAGGGTGGGCGCTCGCGTGGTGATGACCGCATTGACCAGTTGTGCTTCATAGCTCAGTTGGCCGCCATTGACGATGAAGGTCTTTTGCGCCACCTGGAAGGGGTTCATACCCCACTGCATGGACTGCATGATCACCGCCATACAGTCGGCAGTGTTGCCGTGAAAGTGCTTTGGCAGGGTGGTTTTGCCCCCAGCCATGATGCCCGCGAGTTCCGTCATCGACTGCATGCTTTCGCGGTTGAGGATCAGCCCGGTCGGGCTGGTGTCCAATGGTACTGTGGCGATCTGGGTTTGAGCGTTCATTGCTAACTCCATAGCCGACGACTTAGGTCGGCCTCCGGGGTGGTTTCGGGGTTACTTAGAAGGACAGGGCGCGCAGCCAGGCTGAAGCCTCGTCATTGGTGACGCAGAAGGCCATGGCTACAACCTCAACCACTTCGCTGGCGCTCGGAATGTTCGAGTCAGTGAATGCGTCCGCCGCTGGAGCCGGATCAACTGCCACTACGACTGTTGCTGCCGGGTCAGCAACCACTGGAGCCGCGACGACAGCTGCTGCTGTAGCGGGTGCAGCAGCTTGCGCGCGCAGACGGGCCAGCTCTTCCTGGTCTCGCTCATACTGCGCGTCACGTTCGCGTTGCTGGCGCTGTTGCTCTTCCTGCTGCTCACGCTGCTGGCGTTGCAGTGCCTCCATGTCTCGGCGCTGCTGATCCAGCTCATCTTGCTGTTGCTTCAAGCGCTTGCGGTCTTCCTCGGCGCGTTGCTTGCGCAGTTCCTCCGCTTCAGCATCAGCAATACGTTGCTTCTCGCGCAGCTCATCCAGTTCCTTTTGTTGGGCGGCGAGCTTGGCTGCGGCCTCTTCGCGATCAACGGCAGCCTTGTGGAGTGTCTCAAGCTGCTCAATAGCGTTGTCGCGAGCGATGGTGCCCTCGGCCTCGAACTCGGCATATTCCTCGGGCAGGATCACCGACTCCTTGACGTTTTGCAGGACGTTTGCGACGTCGGCAGCACTGCGGTTTGCATATGCGGCAGCGGCGGAGCTGAACCGGGTAATCTTTGCCCGGATTGCTTCGACACGCTCAGCCTCTATCCGCTCGCGTTCGGCCTTGGCGTCAGCAGCGCGCTTTTCTTCGGCCTTGATGGCCTCGTCAACCGGTGCTTCGATCGCCAAGACTCGATCCTTCAGCGCCTCGCCGAATTCCTTCACCTGGTTGACACGAGCCTGCGCGTCTTTAACCGCCTGCTGATAAGGCACCAGCGCCGTTTTGGTGGTGTTGGCCAGGGCATAACGGACATCGCGAATATCAACGCGAACTTCCTTGGCATTCGCCAAGCCTTCGCTGGTCGAGCAATCAACGACCAGATTCGCGTAAGTGGTTTCCAAGCGAACGATCTGTTCCTCATGCGGCCGATATTCGGCGATATCGGTGACTGCCTCTGCAGGCGATACACTTTTGGATTCTTGTGCCTCGTTGGTTTCGTTCATTGCGAGCGATTCTTGCACGAGGGCTTGTGCAGTATTTTTCGACATGACTATTCCTTGCCGCGTTGTGTGCGGCTTTCAAATGCTTGGTTTAAGAAGTGACGCGATCGGCGAGGGCGCCGAGTAGCATCAGAAATGTGAAGAAGGAGATGGCGGAGAAGGAGCCGCGCCAGATCAGCAAGCGGCGCTCCCACTGGCGACTGATCACCGGAACACCCGGTAGGTGGTCGAGTGCGGCACTTGGCAGATGCTGGTGGATTCCCGGACGGCGTTATAGGCGGCAACCGCGGCAACGAGAACAGCGACGAGCGCCCAGTAGGTTAGCTTCATGGTCGAGGCCTCACAGTGATCCGTCCGGCCTTGATCGCCGCAACCAGTTTCGGAGGCAGAGCAGCCACAGGCAACTCACGGGGAATACCCGCGCCGATCACAGCCAGGCTGCGTTCGATTTCGTCGAGCTGCTCATCGATCAGGTTTTTCACTGGTGACGTAGTCATGCGGCTGCTCCCTGCTTATTCGATGTGTTGAAAGTGGCGTAGATCTGGTCGATTCGCGCCCGGTAGTTCCGCTGCTCTTCGTCGCTGATTGCGCGAAGCAAGAAAGCGAGGGTGATTGCTGATGTCGCAGCCGCGCTGGCATTAGGCTTGCCGAGGTCCCGAATCAGGTTCTCGATCTCACCCTCGATCCAGGTGACCGCCGTCCGGTGGTCGCGTTGTGAATTGTTCACGCTGTGCCTCCTTTCGGTGGACAGACCATTTCCATTTTCGACATGGCCAGGCCAATCCGCCGTTTCAGGCTTTTCCGTTCTTCCAGTAAGCGCACTTCCCGGACGATCAGGGCCTGAGTACGTATCTGCGCGGCGGCCTCGTAGTCGTGGAACTCTTCAGGGCGCGATTTCTTCTCGCGCCCCCAAGCGTCGTAGCGCCTATCCCAGTCACGGGCCTGTGCGCTGTCTGCATAGCTCGTTGCCATGGTCGCCTCCAGAGTGGCGGTGTTGATCCGACAAAACTCGGCTGCGAACTCACAGCACGGCCAGCTGCCGGAGGGCGCCGTGGGAGTTCGCATGCGGGATTTGTCGGGGGAGGGTGCCCAGGCCCGCTACTGGCGACGGCCTGGGTTTGCAGCGTCAAGTTGTCCTGATGCGATGGGGTGGCCTACCGGTTGCCCGGCCGATGCGCGGTGACATCGACGACACAAGTGTCCGCTGCCTGTATGGGTGTTGGGCGCAGCCTTCAGGCTTACTGCGCCACACGGGGAAAGCGTTGACCTACTTCATGGCTGTCGCTCCTATCGCTCGCTCACTGGGCAGGCAGTGGCCACCTATCGAAGCTGCATTGGAATGTCGGTCCAGACCCGTACGATGGCTGCGTCCGGGCAGTCGCATTGCTCGCCATCTGAGAACTGCTTTTTTCATGGCCCGCCGACATTCCGATGGAGCCTCTTTCGAGGTGATCGGGCTGGTGTCCTTTGGCAAAACCAGCAATGCCTCAACTACGTCTCTAGTTGGCAGAAAGCCGGTCACGTCTCCGGCGCCGAGTTCCACGGCCGTATTCAGTTCGCCAGCGCTCGATAACAACCGATTCTGGGATTTGATGCAGGTGGGCGGTTATAGGCCGCAGTTTCGTCCGCATCCGTCTGCCCACTCGCTGAATGGGCAGAGGTGATGCTTCATGCTGAATACTCGTGCCAGGTGTTCAGTTCGTGTCCGCCATTTCTTTTGCTGAAGCGCCAGATGATGCGGTCTACGACCGAGTCGTTGCGGAAGACACAGATGCTGTCCTCGACATGCTCGCACCAGCCGATGAACTCGCCGGCTGGTTTAGTCATGTGCTTGTCGCTGGCGAAGATGCGGCAGCCCTTCATAGGCTTGAAGTACCGCATCACGCATACATCCGCACGGTGACGTAGCCGTTGCTGGCCACGACGAGCTCCCAGCGATTCGGCCAGACCGCAAAGCCGAACTTCTTCACTGCCGCCTGCCGAACCTGGCTTTCGACATCCGTCGCCGATTCGCCGCGAGCAGGAAGCGCAAGCCATTCCAAGCTCTTGCCGTTGCTGATGCTTGAATCAATGTTGAACTGAGCCATTTCCGTACCTCTGTTTTGATTTTCCGGATGCGCCTGCTACCAAGCGCATCGAGGAAATCTGTTCTCCGTGACCCGCTACTGGCGCAGTCATCGGCTTGAATCTCAAATTGTTCCTCCAGCCGCGGGCCTTTCGGCTTGTTCTCCCGCTGGATAACTGCTTTCGGCGCTTTACGCTGCACGCCCGGGTCAGTTGCCAACCCTCTGAACCGTTGAGGCCGGTTCATCGCTGCCTTCGAATCTGGGCCGGTGGTGATCCGGCAAGGGGTGTCGCTAAAGAACGGCGGGTCTCTCGACCCTTCGCAGCTGGCACCTGATTGGGTTCCGGGTTGCGATGGGTGAAATATGAACTATCGGTTCACATTGGGTCAAGTACCAAAAGTACATATTTTTTATGAAGGTACAGATTTGTAGGATTTGGAACGAATGGCTGTAGGGGGATTTACCGCGAACCAATGGTTCGCTATCCTTTGTTATTACTGGATGTATGTACAGTATTTGGGGGTTATCAGCATGGCGCAGAACAAAGCGAAACCAGCAGCACGAGTTGAGATGTCCGGTATGGAGCGCTTAGGTCTGCGAGTGTCTTCAATGATCAATCACCCGGTCGCGCAGGTTCAGCGCTGGGTGACGATTCATCGCCTGGACACGGATGGGGAGCGCGAATGGGAAGAGGTTATGGGGCTGCTATCCGAGACGGACGGCATAGACATGACATTCAATGATGATGCATCGGTGACGCTAAGGTGGGAGCCTCAGGCCGAAGAAGATCGCGTGGTCGAAGTGGAGGATGGGCTGGAGATGGAGGAGGTCGCTCCTTTCTAATAGACAGAAAAAAGCCCGCGCTGGGCGGGCTCCTTGTCGTTGCAATTAGCTTATACGGGCTGATGCTCAAGATCCGATCCGCAGTACCTACACTTAATTGCTGCGGCCTTGATCGTTTCTGCGCAGTATGGGCAGCTCTTCACCTCTTCTAAGGCAGCAGTACCAGCACCGAGCGGTGCCTCGGGGAAGCCGCTTGTTTTAGCCCACTCAATAGGGGTTGGCGTACTTAGCGCCCATATGAAGGCAGCAATCCAGCCTACAAACGTCCATCCGGCCAAGAGGTTGAGCGCGAATATCGGAGTGACCTTTGGATGCTCCCCGGCAGCACAAATTGTTGGATAGAAGTACAGGGCGATTGCGGAAGGGAAAAAGACGATGCTGGCCAACATTGCGATGCCGTTGGTGCCACTTCCTATAAGAAAGCTGACCAAGCACACCAGTGCGAGAAGTACCAACCCGAGGATTTTCATCAAAAAACGCTCCATGTAAGGTGCTGCACTTTAACATTCATGGCGCACGGCCACCATTGTAGTGCTCAGTCCTCCGGATCAATTTCTTCGTCAGGCTCGCACCTGGCAATCAGCTCAACGATGGTTTCAGCAATGAAGTCCGCATTCTCGGAGAGCACCGCCAAGTGATCCTCAATCCTGGTCGCCACCTCCGTAGAGCCGCGCTGATCGATCCAAATCCCGATCTCTTCGACGGCGCAGCCGATGGCCATGATGTTCTGATTGAGGCGGTGGAGTAGGGCGGGGGTGAGGTCGTCTGGCATGTCTGTTCCTCCAAAAAAAAAGGGAATAGGCTCCGAGAGCTATCGATCGTTCAACAGCTCGGCTACCCCGCGAGTGATGAACTCTAGGTTCTCATCGAGCTTCGTTAGGGAGTTGCGGATTCTCGCTCCGTCCTCGGCAGGGCCATGCAGCTGTTCAATCCAAACGGAAAGGTCTTCTACAGCGGCAGCTATGGCGAGTTGGTTTTCGTTGAGCTTATAGATAAGGGATGGGATGAGGTCGTTGGTTGGCATGGCTTGATCCTCCTTTGTGTGAGGAAAAGCGTAGCAGCCAGCAAAGTAAAGCTCAGAGATCTGGCTGCCGTGCGTCGCGGTCAGTGAACGCAGCAGATCGAAAGTCGATCTACCGAAACACACCCCGGAGATCGGCTATGTACGAGGATGCGAAAGTGAAGGCGCTTTCTGCCTGGCATGAAGTACTGGTAAACCCCGAAGCCCGGATGAATCCTCAAGAACGGTACGATGAATTGCTTCGGCTCGCTGATGATTTTCGTGAGAAGGGAATTATTGATCTGGAGGAGCGCAGGACATTGATAGAGGTTGCAACAATCACCTACGCGCGCGCAGTGGAAACGTAGAGTAAATCGCCCCACAGACAAAGAAAAGCCCACGTGGGGAGCGCGGGCTGAAAGGATCATAAGGAGCTACCTTCACCCTATGCTCGTGAGCGTGAAAAATGTGTGAAGGTGTGGAGTAAAAAACCCGGCGCTAGACCGGGCTTTCTAAAGGCAGGGCCAATTCCATTTGGCTGACTGCATTGTGCTGTATGGGTGTGACGATACTGAAATTACGAACTCTGCAGCGATGAGCTTACGTCAGGTTGGAAGACTGTCGCGAAAAAACCATTTCCTGCAGAACCTCGCGTGCCAGCTTGGTGATCCCGGCTTCACCGCGATAATGCGACCTGTCTATGTTGGCGATCGTGAACTGGTGGCCATCCGGCCCGGTCACTTCGAGAGACAGGCTGCCATCTGCATTTATCGAGCAAACGACGGTGCATTGTGGCAAGCGACTCGAGAGCTCTGCTTCGAGTTCACTCTTGCTCATCGTGTCCATGCTTCCTCTCCAATGACGGGACCCATAGCGGAGTAAGACTAGTCTTTGAGGGCGGAGTGTAAAGGGGGACCGGTTGGTGCGCGCGTAGGCAGTGAAGGGCAAAAATAAAAAGCCCGGCGCTGGGGCCGGGCTTGAGCGTTAATGAAGTGTGCCAGGGATGCCTTGCTTGATCTGATCAAGAATCACTGATTTTCCTTCTTCTGAGCTCGTGACGCGTATGCCTGGAAAAGACTTTAACTCTTCTGAAATCTCCCTGTACGCTTTCAGTAGTTTCGGTCTGCCTTCTTCGGGTGGACCTGCTATAAAAAGGGTGTCTTTCGCAAGCTGGCCGGCTGCGCTCAGGCGTCTTATTTTGGAGATCCAAGCATCGCCGTGCTCAATAATTTTGTTAGGTTCATCGTGACCGAGATGAATAGGCTTTAGGGCCTGTACGGGATCGGTCCCGTTCATAAGGACGAACGGAAATTTTACTGGATAATCCACATTACCTAGTTTCTGCTCACTGTAGCGCTGCTTCAGATTTGAGGCCGACAGGAGCTTTCCAAGCTGACGCTCCAAAACAGTCTCTTGGTACTCCTTAGTAGCGAAGCTGTGATTCACGTAGTGATCGAAGAGAGTGCCCAGAGCTTGGTCTGCGCTATTTGTGGCCATCGTTCCTGGATCGCTAAATCTCATCATCGTTTCACGAGGGTGAATCAAATGCTTAAAAGTGGAGAGAAGCAGTGCGGTATCTTCACGATTTACGGTTAGGAATCCGCTTAGGCGCGCCAACTCGACGTCGATTTCCCTACGAGCTCTTACAAATATTTTTGCATCGAGGCTGGGGAAGAAATTAGTAACGCGCTGCCTTTTTTTCTCAATTTTGAAGCGAAAATCACCATTATTGGCGATCAACACGATGCCAATATTTACGAATTCGCCTGTTTCGGGGTAAGGCAAAAACCTCAGAATTGAATAGTTGCAAATGTACTTCATAGCGCTCCCCAGAACCGCTCTTCCTTGAACACTTCCAGCATTTGTAGCCTTTCAGCTAGCGTTGGCTCCGTTTCGTCGATGTGGTCACGATCCCGATACAGCCAATCATCAGGCAAAAGGGCAGTGATCGTACCCCACTTATCCATAGCTTCGCCAAGCATTTGCTCGCAGTCCTGACGAACGATAAGGTCTCTGAAGAAGGACCTGCATTCGCGGAAAACGTGCGCTTCTATAAATGCATCGCAGTCGAACGTTCTGTCAAACGCAAGATTATGATCAATGACATTGAGGTCGCCGTTTGCATCCAAAATCAGGTTTACGTTACCGCCGCGATCACCAAGGCATCGGTCCTCATTTCGAATCCACCAATCAAACAGAAGGATTCGTCTTCGGAGGTCGATGGGGGTGCGGTTGATATTGCTGAGATTGAAATCAGAAGCGTTTTCTACTGCAAGCGAGGCGAAAGCCAACCCTCCGCCAAGATCCCCAACGTTTGGTATTGCACTGAACGCAATTAGGTCTTCAGGAATGTGCATCAAGCGCCAGGGAGGTATCGGCAAATTTAGTGCTTTTCCGAGTTCGGCGCCTATTGCCTCTGAAATCAGAGCAAACCCTCCGGCTTTGTCGAGCCCTTTCACGAAGTAAGAAAGACCATCATCGCCACGGACGATGAATGGCTTGATAGAGTATCCCTGATGACTCTGTCGGACGATTTCAATCGCTGTAATGCTCTCAGGCATTAGGTGTCTTCCATGTTCAATGCACTGTTTGTGTCTGGATTAAAGTTTGCCCGCTCGCCCCTACAGCATCCCGCCGCGGAAGATCGCGCGTTTACATGGGCTCGCCCCGCACAACCCTCCCCGCATTCCCCTCATCAGCATGGCATTTAGCTAGACGCAGCAATTCTAAGCGCTACCGCAGCCTCAAGAAGCTTCTGCACCTGAGCCAAGACGACCGACGCCAGATCTTCATTGCCAGCTGCTTTAAGGGCGTCCACCACATCGAGCAGCTTCACTATCTCGACCTCTATGGCGTTGACGGATTCGCCTATGTGGTATTGAAGTGAATGCGCCATCTCAGTCAGCCCTTAAATCCGATACCTGACCCGCCTCTTGCACCTTAATGAAGAGTCTTGCGGCTTTCACCAATCCTGATTCGATCAAGCGCCCGGTTCAATGCATCCAAGGCATCGAGAAGGGCTTTCGCCTCTGCTTCCCGGCCATCTCCCCATAAACGTTCAGCCATTTTGTTCAGGGCTTGAATAGACCTTTCGATGTCAGCAGCATTTGCTGATTTGATATCTGCTGCCTGCTTCTTTGTCATTTTCAGAGCCCCTGTACCCGAGGAAGATCTACAGGAGCTGAGCATTCCAGACAAGAAGCACGCGCGCCTGAATGTAGGTCTCATCCGCCCTGATCGTCTGCGGCGGGTGCCTATCGTTGTCGGAAATCATCTTGATCTGATCGTCGCCAATCCACTGAAGGCGCTTGATGTAGAGATGACCTTCCCAGGAAAACATGTAGATCCCGTCACCTACAAACTCGCGAATGCTGACGTCGACGAGGAGCGGGTCGCGGTGCTTAATCGTGGGCGCCATTGATTGGCCCCAGCCGGTAACCATCTTCAGGTGAAAGTGCTCTTTGAACTCTACGCCCATCTCACGCAAATGCTGGGGGCTGACTCGCACGTCCTGAAACATCTCGGGATAGTCGTGCGGGATCTGGCCACCGCCCATTGCAGCGCGCACGTCGTAATGCGCGATCCACACTTCATCGCCTACAGCGCCTGGGCGGTAGTAGTCGAGCTCGATGACACCGTCGCCGTCATCTGCTTCGGCCACCGCAAGCAGCCGTCGGCGGGCATCTTCAGAAAGCCCCTTACCCTGCTTGGCAAGCATCTCGCGCACGATATCGGCGGCAGACTTCACCTCGGCACCGTCTTGCTCGTCGACACGCGGCATACGTGAGAGCGCCGGATCTTCTCCCGAACCGTGCTGAAGCCATTCGACTTTTACACCTAGCGCATCCGCAATAGCGCTCATCTTGGCGGGCCCCGGCAAGGCCTCACCATTCAGCCACTTGCTCGAAGCCTTAGGCGTGACTTTCGCAATTTCTGCCAGTCGAGCGCCTGCGCCCCACTGGTCAATGCCGTGGGCGGATAACGCTTTTTTGAGGCGAGCAATGAACGCTGCGCGAATATCTTCTATCTGAACCATTGGTTCAGCATCGCATGGCCTTGCATGTACTTTCAGTTCCGACATAATATGTACTGTAAGTTCATAATTGACCCGGAGGCCTTATGCGGCCGCTCAAGAAATCGATAGATGACGCTGGCGGCGTGCCAGTGGTTGCCCTTGCCTGCGGAAAGTCTCCCCGGGCCGTTTACAAGTGGCTTACCGCTGATTGCCTGCCGCGCACCGAATACACCGGTGAGACGCGCTATGCCGAGCGAATTGCTGCTCTAGCTGCCGCCAATGGAAAGCCGTTCGAGCCGTCTTGGTTGCTCGCGGAAGCCCATCCAAAGAAAGCCGCCGCTTAACCCAATCCCGTCTCATCCAGCGGAAGAGAGCCCATGGCCTACAACCAAAAAAAGCACCGCAATACCCACCAGATGAAGTCTCGCCTCAATGACGACGCATACGCCGAGCTCTTGACCGAGGCGGTGGAGCGGGAGACTCAGCCGGGCGCATTGGTTCGCGAGCTAACTCTGGCGGCTTTGCAGTTCAAGCGGGATTACGGCTACTTCCCGCTGATCGACGATAACGAGTTGGACGGCTTCCCGGCGCTGGGCGAACTGGCCCGCGAACTGAAAATTCAACCCGGCGCACTGGCGCGCGAACTCATTCGGTCAGCCCTGCAGGCCAAGCGAGAGCAGGACGCCATTCCCCAAATCAGCGACAAAAAACTCAGTGCCTGACCAGGCCATGGAGGAGGCGCCAATGCCTGCATCACCAGAAGTAGGGCAGTACACGCAGGATGAGAAGGACGGGCTTGAGAAGTGGGCCGACGAGGTCGGTATTGGCGTCGATCAGTTGGCCGACCAAATCCTGCAAATGACAGAGCGTGCAGTCGAGCGGCGTAGCGCTTCTCGCCTAGCAGCAGATAAAGCGGCGCTGCGTAGCCGTCTCTCTGAGCACTCCGCGCAAGGGGCGCATGCAGAAAACGTGATTTCGATTTTCCCTGCGAGGTAACAGTCCGGTCCCTTATTAGGGGCCATTGCAGCAGGGACTGAATTAAGCGGGGCCGGCACCTCATTAGGGGCCAATAAGAAAAGCAGGTCATGGGTTCAGCCCTGATCAGTTGATGAACGAATGATCGCGGAACTGGTGGCAGCGGGCCACGTAACAATTTCAGAGGTGTGACATGCAGGAGTTGATGAAGGCGATTTACGAAGTGGTCGATGACCACGGCACCAGGAAAATTGCTGAGGGCGCTGACTTTAAGTCCCGGACCCTGCTTTCGCAGAAAGCTAACCCTGATTACGACACTCACCGCATGAACGTGGAAGAGCTGCACCGGATCATGAAGTTCACCCAGGACTTCCGACCACTGAAAGCGTGGGCTGAGTCCTTTGGCTTCGACCTGGTCCCGAAGCAAAAGCCGGAAGGTATCAGCTTGAACACCGCGCTGCTTCGGCTGCACGCCGATCTGGCAGACGTGACCCGTCTCGCGTTCGACGCCCAGGCAGATGGCCGCGTCTGCTCTCGCGAAAAGTCAGTCCTGCTCAAAGAGGCTGAGGAAGTGATCGTCAGCCTCGAAGTTTTCAAACAGTCGGTTAAAGCCGCCTGAATCTCAGGCACAAAAAAGCCGACGTACGAGGTCGGCTTTTTCAACAGCAATAAAGCAAGTGGAGCCGATTATGCACGCACAGACACAACGGGACAATACCGGACAGGTCGCGACACGTTTTAACAATTCAGAAAACGTGTCGCGTACCGTTTCGATGTCGAGTCTTGAGCTGGTCCAGTTCATCAACTCAAAGCGGAAGACTGATGAGCCAGTTCTGACTCACAAGAACTTCATCGCAAAAGTGCCTCGCGTTTTGGGCGCCGATCAATCGGCTAAATATTCAGCCGATTACCTCGACTCGCGCGGCCGCCAGCAAAAGTGCTTCGTCTTTCCGAAGCGCGAAGCCTGCCTTATGGCTATGTCTTACAGCTACGACATGCAGGCGATGGTCTTCGATCGCATGACTGCCCTGGAAGATCAGGAGCGCGCTCGCTACCTGCCGAACAACTCGAAGATTGTCGGTGAACTGGCAATTCTCGAATGCTTCGACCGCCTGCTGAAACCGGCGCCGTCGAGCAAGATGCTGATGCTGGCCAAAATCGCCGCGAACAACGGGCTCGATGCCAAGTTCCTGCCTGGCTACGCCGTTGACGCAGCACCAGACGCCACTGGCGGCAGCTCCATGCCGACCAAGGCCGTCACCGCACTGATCAAAGATCACGGTATCGCCAGTACCGCCGCCGCTTTCAATCGTGCGCTCGCCGCCAAGGGCCTCCTCAAGCAACTCCAGCGCAAAAATTCCAAGCAGGTCATGGTCGACTTCTGGTGCGTGACCGAGAAGGGCATGTCCTACGGTAAGAATCTCACAAACCCTCAATCCCCCCGCGAGACGCAACCTCACTGGTACGTCGATCGTTTCCTCGAGCTGGCCGCACTGGTCGGGAAGGCCTGATATGCAATTCACCGTGACGATCAACCAGGTGAAAGCGCTGGAGTGGGGGCTGAATTCTCAGCAGGCCCTGCTGTTCGCGTTCGTCTACGGCTGCCCGAGTTGGACCAAGCCAATCAAGACTGATGACGGGATCTTCTTCGCGCTGAGCAAGGCCAAGATCATTGAGGAGCTACCACTGCTCACCGATAAGCCAGACACCGCTTACCGCATGCTGAAGGCCCTGGAAGAGGCCGGTTTGATTGAGCTTTCCAGCACTTCGAACATCACGCTGTTTCGCCTGACCGAGAAGGCGGTCGAGTGGAACCAGAAGCTTGATGGGTCGGAAAAATATCCGACCCCACCAGAAAACAAAGGTCGGAAAAAAATCCGATCTACCTCGGAAAAAAATCCGAGCAAGGTCGGAGAAAAATCCGAGCGAGGGTCGGAAAAATCTCCGACAAATCAGGATACCAATCATCAGGGTACCAATCAGGATACCAGTCAGGACTTGCAGGACGGCCCGGACAAGCCGGCCCGCAACTTGGTCCTGGTGGTTGATCGTAACGACGGTCCCCGGGTCGAGATCCCCGCCGACATGCCAGGCCCCAAAGACCAGTCCTGCAAAACCTTCAAGGCTTGGGCGAACTACGCCATGGCCTACCGCAAACGCTACAGCACCTGGCCCGTGTGGAATGCCAAGGTCGGTGGCCAGCTCGGCCAGCTCGTTGACCGCCTCGGCGCCGATGTCGCTCACCACGTCGCGGCCCACTTTCTGAAAACCAGCGATGCCGCCGTCCTCCGCAAGTGCCACAGCCTCAACGAACTGCTGGCCAACGCCGAGAGCTACCACACGCAATGGGTGACCGGTCAGCGCATCAACGGTGCCACTGCGCGCCAGTTGGAACGCACCGAAGCGAACGCATCAGCAGCAGAGCAGGCCGCTCAGATGGTTCTGGCCAAGCGCCAGGCGGGAGCACGCAATGAGTACCTTTGAGATGAATGACCAGCAGGTTGCCGGTCTGGCAGCGGCGATCTGCGCCACCGCTGAAGCCATGGGCCAAGAGATGAACCCGGGCACTGCGGCAATGATGGCCGAGGACCTGTGCGCTTACTCCGTGCCTGTCGTCAAAGCGGCGCTGAAGGCCTGCCGTTTTGAAGTGAAGGGCAAGCTGGCTATGGCTGACATCCTGCAGCGCGTGCAAGCCAGCGACGGGCGCCCGGGCAAAGACGAAGCCTGGGCGATCGCCATGACCACAAACGACGAGTTCGAAACCGTAGTGCTGACCGACGAAATTCAACTGGCGCTGGCTGCCGCGAAACCTGTCCTCGATGCCGGCGATAAGGTCGGTGCACGCATGGCTTTCATCAGCACCTACGAGCGTCTGGTGGGCCAGGCGCGAGAGGACAACAAGCAAGTCAATTGGCATGTGTCTGTTGGCTTCGACGCCAATCGCCGTGTTCAGGCGATCAGCAAGGCAGCGCAGATGCAGCGCATCCCACAGGAGCGCGCTCAGCAGTATCTGGCAGACCTGAGCGTCGCACCGGTCACCGAAGACGGCCGGGCAGTGGTAGCACTGCTCACCGGCGAGGTTGCAAGGCCATCACCAAAGCTGCGCGTGAAACTCGCGGCCGTGAGGGACTCGATGCTCGCCATGCGGAGAGCGTCGGCCGAGAAAAAAACAGAACTGCGAATTCAAGCGGCCAACGAGCTGGCTGATCGCCGGGCGCTACTGGCTCAGCAGGCCGAACAATTGGAAGCAAGGAGCGCGGCGCAATGACCATCGACAAACAGAAACTTCAGAAGCTGCTTTGGGCCGAAGCCGCGTCGTACCGGACCGATTGTGCCGACTGGAAGCGCAACACCGAGGCACTGCAAGATTTCCTCGGCGAGAAGACCGTGGAGGAAGTGGCGCTGGAGCTGCTGGCTGAAAACGAACGGCTGACAAAGCTGCTCGGTGAAACTATCGGCGGACTGGCGAACAAGGTGGTCCGCCATGACTGACAAAATCAGCGTCAACTGCCAGGCCAAGCTCTCCGAGGCCATCACCAAGCTCAGCACGATGTTCCGCGACAAGAAGTTCGTGGTGGTGTCTCTGCGTCCGGGCAAGGATCGCACCCTGGATCAAAACCGTTTGTGGTTCGCGATGTACAAACGTATCGCCGAGATGACCCAGATCGGCGACGAGGCTGACGCCCGCCGCTACTGCAAGCTGCACTTCGGCGTCCAGATCCTGCTCAACGAGGATTCGGGGTTCCAGGCGGCCTGGTACCGGGTGATGCGCCATCTGCCCTACGAGGAGAAGCTGGCCTTGATGGGCGAGCACAAGTTGTTCGGCCCGGACGGCTTCCCGGTGACCAGCCTGTTCAATCGCGCCCAGGGCATCGCCTACACCGACCGCATCGTCGCGCGCTTTACACCGCAGGGCGTGTATTTCGATGACCTGCTGAGCCAGGAGGCCGCGTGAGAACAGCGATCAAGGATGTGAAGCAAAAGACCTGTAAGGCCTGCGGCGAGAAGTTCGCTCCAATGTTCAACACCACGCAGGTGGTGTGCAGTCCGAAATGTGCGCTGGATCATGCTCCAGCCAACAGCGAAAAAGCACGCAAGGCCATCGACCAGCGCGAGCGCCGCGAGATCAGGGTCCGCAAGGAGAAGCTGAAGAACAGGGCAGAACACCTGCGCGAGGCACAGGCGGCGGTGAACGAGTATGTGCGACTGCGTGACGCCCACCTGCCGTGCATCAGCTGCGACTCTCTACCGAACGACAACGACCTCATGACTGGCAGCCGCTGGGATGCCGGGCACTACCGATCGGTAGGCGCCTGCCCTGAGCTGCGTTTCGAGCCGTTGAACATCCACCGGCAGTGCGTGAAGTGCAACCGCAATCTTTCCGGCAATGCCGTGGAGTACCGCATCCGCCTGGTGCAACGCATCGGCGCCGAAAAGGTGGCATGGATTGAAGGGCCTCATCAGGCCCGCAAGTACACCGTCGAAGAAATCAAAGACATCAAGGCGCATTACCGGGCGCTGATTCGTGAACTGAAGGGGAGAGCAGCATGAAGATAAACTCGGCGCGCCAAGCCTGGCACGACTGCAAATACAACCCAGCCCCGGGCCAGTCCTCGGATGTTGTCCAGCTTGGCGTGGTAGTGCAGAACACAGAGCGCGGCCCTACAGCAAACCATGCGGTACATGGCGCCATGGCCGGACACATCCAATCAGTAATCGCTCGGCTTCATCCGCAGATCCGTATCTTCGGTGATTTCATGTACGCCGCCGAGCAGAGCGACGACATCCGGGAGGCAGCCGAAGACGTGGTGTTCCTGCTGGTGCTGAGCAGATCCCCGCGGATGACAGCGGCCAAGCGCGAGAAACTGGAGTTCGTGGTAAAGGGGGTGATGAGCCGGTACCGCTACATGCACCAGGGCGGCCAGTCGGCCAACGAAGACCCGCTCGCCAACGCCGAGAAGTTTCGGGCGTGGCTGTGGCGGGTGTACGGGGTTCGGTTGGAGTCGTGCAACTGGGAGCGGGATTGGGGCGGTGTGCTGCAGTTGATTTTCGAGTGCTGCGAGGATCTGGATCGCAGCGCACTGAGTCCAGTTGCGGCAGTAATTTACGAAATGCGCGAGGCCGCTTGAGGGCCTATTGCGTTCCCGTGCGGCTCATGGCATGATTTCGCCACTGTTAGAGTTTTGCCTCCGGCAACTTACTCATGATTCAAGAAAACCCGGCCATCGCGCCGGGTTTTTTATTGCCTGAAATTGCGTGGTAGAGCAGTGGTCAGCTCGCCGGGCTCATAACCCGGAGGTCGATGGTTCGAATCCATCCCTCGCAACCATATTTGCCGTCATAGCTCCAGCGGTAGAGAAGTCGCCTTGTAAGCGAATGGCCCGGGGTTCGAATCCTCGTGGCGGCACCAGATTGGTACGTAGCTCAGTTGGTAGAGCTGGCGGCTGTTAACCGCCCGGTCGGAGGTTCGAGTCCTCCCGTACCAGCCATTTCACTGTAGCCAGGACAGCCCTCGGGAAGGCCTGGACGTCGATAGCCGGATAGTGCGACGTACGGAATCAACACCGGCAGCCCGCGTACCCTTACCTCACATGCTGTTGGGGTGGCGCGAGACTGGATCAGCGAGATCGATGCAATAGGGCGTCGACGTTGGGAAAGTCTTTGGCAGACAGCTCGGAAAGACGAGCGCACCTATTCAGGGCCTCTGCACATGCAGGGGCTTTTTCGTTCATGGCTCCCTGATCGGGGAGGAACCTGAGATGCCACACATGCCAGAAAAAGACCCGTCGTTCTGGGTGTTGGTACTGACCGCCCTGAGAGAGAACGGCTTGGCCATGGGGCTGACCTTCGCCCTGACATGGCTCCGCATTCAGTACGACGGCAAGGAGACCAGGCCTTTGCGTCAATTGATTGAGGCAGCACTCGGCGCGCTGATTGTGATGGTGGTCGGCCTGACGGTGAAAGAGTTCGGCTTCAGCATTGCCTGGTCATTCGCCACTGCCGGATTCATTGGCGTACTTGGCGTTGAGCAGGCCCGTCAGCTTGGCAAGCGTTGGGCTGAAAGAAAGGCTGACGAAATTTAGTGCGCGACACGTTTCGCGAATATTCAAATCGTGTCGCGACATGCGACGAGGAAAGTAGGATGGATATCCAGCACAAGAAGATCACCGGCTACCGCGACCTGTCCCAGTCTGAAATCGACGGCATGAACTCGATCAAAGCCCTGGAGGCTGACGCGGGCGAGCTGTTCAAGCAGATAGGCCAAATTGAAAGCGTCGATCCGCGCCTGCTGGCCCTGGCGAAAACAAACCTGCAGCAAGGTTTCATGTGGTTCGTGCGCTCGATCGCCAAGCCTGCTGATCCTTTCAGCTGATGAGCACGGTTACGCGCCTGTATCATGCGCTGCCATTGAGCTCTGCCATCAACACAGCTGTCATTGACTTGGATAACGCTGTCGCCAAAGCAATTGACGCAGCAAAGGCCGCTGGTCTGCCTCAGGGTTTAGTTGTATCGATCTTGCACGGGCACGCCCAGGTGCAGACCAGCATCATGGTGAATTGAATGACGACCATTGCTTACAAAGACGGCGTAATCGCCTACGACTCCCGCCAGACCCGAAACGATCGCATCGTTTCTGACAGCGCGCTGAAGTGCCAGGTTGTCGATGGGGTCAGCTTCTTCCTGTCGGGCGCTGTATGCGATGAGAAGGCTTTGACCGCCGCCTACTTCGGCACTCCATCGCCAGTTCCTGTGGAGTGCTCGGGTTATGTCGTCGATGGCGGCAAGTTGATGATGGTCGGTCATGACGACAAAACAGGTATCTGGAAGCAGGCGCTTGACCCGTCCAACCCTGATGCCATTGGGAGTGGGGCTGCATATGCCCTTGCTGCAATGGATATGGGGGCAAGCGCAGAGGATGCGGTGCGCGCCGCGATGAAGCGGGATATCTACACCGGCGGCACGATCCGCACAGAGGTCATTGGGCGAGGAAAGGCAGAGTAGGTGCCGCAGGTGAGTGCGAGTGGTGCGCTGAGTCCATGTGTAGGCATACTGACCATCCAAACAGGATGGGAGTAGGTCATGGTTTTTCAGCATATAGAACTGAGTAAGCAACGATTAATTGAAAACACCGCAAGCGATTGCGGCACCATTCAGGCCAATTGCGGTTACCTGCTGGCTGAGCTTTCTAAGTTCTTCGCGTTTGAACATACTCGACTAAATTTAGATGTGGTCTTTAAAGCGAATGATGATTTGACTTCCACGATAACCACGCCATACGGGGAGGCTAGAGGGCGCCTAAGTATCCAGCTAGTGGATGAAGTGGTCGCCGGTCGATACGTCATCGAAAAAAGCGTGGTATCGGAGGAAGGGAAGGACATCTGGGTTCCAATATGGTCGTTCAGAATTAGTCGGGATGGAGACGTCCTGCTCGGCGACGAGGGCGATATTTCTATCGAAGTTGCGAATCCACGCCCTCACAATAACGCTATCAGTGCTGCAGCCAAATCATTGCTGTATTGCATTGCCAGCACTCCGACTTTCAAACAGTAACCGAAGTATGCTGAAGCCCCGCCAAGTGCGGGGTTTCTTGTATCTGGAGTTTCAAATGGTAACCAAGCAACCCGACTGGGAGCCGACTGATGCGCCTCCCAGGCAGGTCTAGATCATCAGTTGATCACTGGCTTATCGAATTGAAAAGACAAGGCCCGAGCTTCTGGCCGTACGCAGTGCATTCGGCTTGGATGTCGACCATGCCTTGTACAAAGCTTCCAACACACAAGCCCAAGATAGCGGCGATAACAACGTAAGCCCACACTCTATCCGTCGGCATTGGTTGCCGCTTCATCCACATGTCGGCACACCTCGCTCCGAAAAAAGCCAGATACATGGCGATCATTGCCACTGCTCCCAACAGCGAGTAAAGGCCAAACGAAAACACGCTGAATGCTTTGAAAAAGTCCACTGCACGGCTCCTTTGTTTTAAGTGCGGATTGATTGAACCACTACATGTGGCAATTCGCCATCGAATGCGGTGTCAAAAACAGTCATTCACGAATCGGCGTGCAGGGCAGGATTTATAACTAATTGACGGTGAGTTATGACAAGGCCTATGCCGCCAGCGTCGGTCGTGCAGTTCTCAGACCTATCCGGCTTCGGCATTCGCCTGACCCCGGCTCCTGAAGTCTGGGATTGGCTTCAGGCCGAGATCCTTGCCGACGCCGGCAGCATTCACAACGAAGACCATGCCCATCTACTGGATGCAGACATTCAGGTCATGTGGGCGTCGTCGCACTTCGAAAAACAGGGCCGAACAGTCCTCGGTCAGGCCGAGCAGGTAGTGTTCCGTGCCGGCGGCTGGCAGAAAGCTCGGATGGAACAACAGATGCGTGACTGGTTCGGCGAGGTGCCGGCATTCATCATCACCTTGGCTGCCGATTACTGCTCCACCTGCAGTGACATCGACTTCTGCGCACTGGTCGAACACGAGCTGTACCACATCGCTCATGCGACAGATAAGTACGGAGCTCCAGCATTCACCGAAGAAGGCATGCCCAAACTGAGGCTGCGTGGACACGACGTTGAAGAGTTCGTCGGTGTCGTCCGCCGCTACGGTGCGAGCACTGATGTCCAGGCGCTAGTGGATGCTGCAAACAAACCTGCCGAGGTAGGGAATTTGAACATTGCGAGGGCCTGCGGAACCTGTCTGCTCAAGTCGGCCTGATGTGAGACAGGTATGAGACGGAAACCAATCTATGGCAGCCCTGAAAAACGATGTGAAAGCCTTCATCGTTCAGGCTTTGGCGTGCTTCGACACCCCGACCCAAGTCTCGCAAGCGGTGAAGCAAGAATTCGATGTTGATGTGACACGGCAACAGGTGGAGCAGCACGACCCCACCAAGCGCGCTGGTGTGAATCTGGCAGGGAAGTGGGTGACCCTGTTCCACGACACCCGGAAGCGCTTCCGTGAGGAGACAGCCGAGATTCCGATCGCCAATCGTGCGTTCAGGCTCCGAGCACTTGGCCGGTTTGTCGAGCGGGCCGAGACGATGAAGAATATCGGCCTGGCCATGCAGATTCTGGAGCAGGCCGCGAAGGAAGTCGGCGACATCTACGTCAACCGCAATCGGAAGGACGAACCTGACGACGAGCCGGCGATCCCGACCCGTATCCAGGTGGATGTTGTGGATGCGAGGAAGCCGAATGCCGAGCCTTAACGTTCCGCAGTCGCAGTTCCTTTTGTTGCCTCACAAGTTTCGCGCATTCGTTGCTGGCTTCGGCTCAGGGAAGACCTGGGTGGGATGCTCGGCACTGAGCAAGCATTTCATGGAGTGGCCAGGCGTCAACGCTGGCTACTTCGCACCGACCTACCCGCAGATTCGCGACATCTTCTATCCGACGATGGAAGAGGTGGCCTACGACTGGGGGCTGAAGACCAAGATCAATCAGGCGAACCATGAGGTTCACATCTACAGTGGCCGGCAGTATCGCGGCACTGTGATCTGCCGCTCGATGGAGAAGCCGCAGACAATCGTCGGCTTCAAGATCGGCCACGCCCTGGTGGATGAGCTGGACGTGTTGACGTCGCTCAAGGCACAGCAGGCTTGGCGCAAGATCATCGCTCGGATGCGTTACAACCTGAGCGGGCTGAAGAACGGCGTGGATGTAACCACGACGCCGGAAGGTTTCAAGTTCGTCTTCCTCCAGTTCGTGAAGCAGTTGCGTGACAAGCCGGCGCTGAAGGATATGTACGGCCTGATTCAGGCCAGCACGTTCGACAACGAATTGAACCTGCCGGACGACTACATCCCATCGCTGATGGAGTCGTACCCCGAGCAGCTGATCCGCGCATACCTCAATGGCCAATTCGTCAACCTGACGTCCGGTTCGATCTACCACGCGTACGACCGTAAGCTGAATCAGTGCTTCGACACTGTGCAGCCCGGTGAACCACTTTTCATTGGCATGGACTTCAACGTCGGCAAGATGGCGGCGATCACCCATGTCAAACGTGACCAGGGTCTGCCGCGCGCCGTGGATGAGCTGATGGATGGCTACGACACGCCGGACATGATCCGCCGCATCAAGGAGCGCTACTGGCGCCACAACGGCAACGACTATGAGAAAACCTGCGAGATCCGGATATACCCGGACGCCTCGGGCGACTCGCGCAAGTCGGTCAACGCCAGCGTCACAGACCTGGCCATGCTTAAACAGGCCGGTTTCGCAATCATCGCGCCGGCGGCTAACCCACCGGTGAAGGACCGGATCAACGCCATGAACGCCATGTTCTGTAACGCGCAGGGCGAGCGGCGCTACCTGGTCAATCCATTCACCTGTCCGACTTATGCAGACGGTCTTGAGCAACAGATCTGGGCGCCCAATGGTGAGCCGGACAAGAGCCAAGGCAACGACCACGCCAACGACGGCGGCGGTTACTTCATCCACCGCGAGTACCCGATCGTGAAGCCGGTCACCTCAATGAAAATGGGAGTCGCCCGATGACGGACGTCACTTTTACCCGTCCTGAGTACGACGCGGCGCAGTACCGCTGGCGCTTGGTGCGCGACGTCTGCAAAGGTTCGGAAACCATCAAGGCTGCTGGTGACCGATATCTGCCGCGGCCGAACGCATCGGACACCAGCCAGGACAACCGGGACCGCTACGACGCGTACAAGAAACGCGCTGTCTTCTACAACGCCACGGGCCGGACGAAGCACAGTCTGGTTGGCGCGGTGTTTCGCACTTGGCCAACGTTGACTGTTCCAGGAGCTCTTGACTACGTGTCGAAGGACATTGACGGTCAGGGTGTGAGCATCTACCAGCAGTCGCAATCGATCATTGGGCATCTGCTCGAAGTTGGCCGCCACGGACTGCTGGTGGATTACGCGGCTGTCCAGGCAGGCACGGTGAGCAAGGCGGATGAACAAGCCGGCCGGGCTCGAGCGAACGTCGCCAGCTACCCGGCCGAGGCAATCATCAATTGGAAGACACGCCAGGTCGGCGGGCAGCACCAGCTGTGCCTTGTCGTGCTGCGCGAGACGGTCGACGTCGACACTGATGACGGCTTTGGTAGTGAGCAGATCGTCCAATACCGCGTGCTCCGTCTGGATGCCTCCGGCGTCTATACGCAAGAAGTATGGGAAGAGGGTTCCAGCCAAACGGCAATGATCATCGCTCCCTTCACCCCATTGAATGGCCTTGGTCAGCCGTGGCGCGTGATCCCGTTTCAGTTTCTGGGTAGCGAGAACAACGACACGACTATCGATGATTCGCCGCTGTACGACATGGCCGAAGTCAACGTCGGCCACTATCGCAACAGCGCTGACTACGAAGAGGCGGCTTACCTTGTGGGCCAGCCTCAACCGTGGATGGCGGGGCTCGATGAGCAGTGGCGTGATCACATGGAGAAGAACGGCATCTTCCTCGGCTCCCGTGCACCCTGGCTGTTACCGGTCAGCGGCACGTGCGGCGTCTGGCAGGCTCAGCCAAACACCGTGGCCAAAGAGGCCATGGACGCCAAGAAAGAGGACATGGTGTCGCTCGGCGCCAGGCTGATCGAGCGCGGCAGCGCGGTGAAGACTGCGACCCAGGCTGATAACGACAGCGCAGCCGAACACAGCGTCCTATCGCTGGTGGTGAGCAACGTCAGCGAGGCCTACAGCCAGTGTCTGGTCTGGATGGCTGAGTTCGTGAACGCTCCCGGCGAAGCGCTCTACAAGCTCGATCAGGACTTCAGCCAGATCACCCTGGACGCGACGATCCTTTCTGCACTGTTTAACGCAGTGCAGGGCGGCAAGCTGCCGGCGGGCGACTTCTGGCAGTACCTGCGTGATCGCGGGGTTATCGATCCCGAAAAGACCGACGACAAGATCCGCGACGAACTGGAAGCCGAGAACCCCGGGCCTGACTTGGATGACGACGAGGTAATCCCGAATGGCGGTAAACCAGGCGATCCTTGATGCCACAATTCGGCACGCTGTTTTCCTCGAGCAACTGAAGTCGGGAGAGGTTGCGAAGTTTGCGCCATTCCTCAAGGAGATCGACCGCTCGATACGGGAGCGGCTGACCCGGACCGATCTGACGGATTACACCGTTGCTCGGCTGGAGCGACTGCTGAGCGAGGTGGACAGCCTGCTGCTGGGCATCTTCGAACGCTACAGCGAGAAGCTGAACCTCGACCTGGTGGACATTGCCAATTACGAGGCCGAGTTCGAAGCGACCAGCCTGACCCGAGCGGCACCAGTGGGCGTCTCGTTTGATGCGGCGGTGCCTGGCGCTACCGCGATCAGGGCGGCAATCCTCAGCAACCCGCTCAGCGTGCGCGGCGCAGATGGCGGCAAGCTGCTCAAGACCTTCATCGATGGCTTCACCGCCACCGAGCGACAACGCCTCACTGGCGCGATCCGGCAGGGCTTCTTCGAAGGCCAAACCAACTTCCAGATCATCAAGAACATTCGCGGGACCAAGGCACTCCAGTACAACGACGGCATCCTGGCCACGACCAGCCGGAACGCCGGTGCCGTAGTGCGGACGGCGGTACAGCACGTCGCCACCCAGGCGCGCATGGAGACGCTGAAGGAAAACAGCGACGTCGTGCAGTCGGTGGAATGGGTCAGCACCCTGGATTCGAAGACGACCAGCCAGTGCCGAACGCTCGACAAGCGCCGGTTCAAGCTGACCGAGGGGCCGCGGCCTCCGATCCACATCAACTGCCGCTCGACGGTGGTAGCGGTGACGCGCTTCAGCGCCCTGTTCGCCAAGGACGCCACCCGGGCATCCATCGGCGATGGTGGCGCTCAGCAGGTGAGGGCAGACCTCAGCTACTACGACTGGCTTAAGCAGCAGCCAGCGGCGTTTCAAGACAAAGCCATCGGCCCGGTCCGGGCGAAGCTGTTTCGCGATGGCGGACTGACTGTTGAGCGATTTGCTGAGCTGCAGCTTGATCGCAACTTTTCACCTCTAACCCTCGTACAGATGAAGGCGCTTGAGCCTTTGGCGTTCGAGCGCGCGGGGATCAATTAACCAGGAGACACGCATGAGCAAGCACTACATCGGTACCAAAATTATCCTGGCGCTGGCAATGACCAGGCTCGCCTACAACGAATACCGGGGCTGGAGCCTGCCCGCCGACGAGAATGGTGCGGATGATGGTTACCTGGTCGAGTACACCGACGGCGGTGCTCCGAACCATCCAGACCACGCCGGCTACATCAGCTGGTCGCCAAAGGAGCAGTTCGATAAGGCCTACCGCGCAACGAGCGGAATGAGCTTCGGTCTTGCCGTAGAAGCGCTGAAGATTGGTAAGCGCGTTGCTCGTGCCGGCTGGAATGGTAAAGGCATGTTCCTTTATCTGATCAAAGCGAGCGAGCTGCAATCAGGCCTCAAATACGGCTTCGGTGAGTACGTGGGAGAGCCAGAGTTTGTATCAACCATCTGCATGAAAACCGCCGACAACAAGTTGGTGGCAGGTTGGCTCGCTTCGCAGACGGACATGCTCGCCGATGATTGGCAGTTGATCGACTGATCCAGCTTCGAATTCTACAAGCCGGCCATGAGCCGGTTTTTTCATATCTGCGGGCAGGGCCTGCAAATCGTCTCTGGGAGACAAGCAAATGGGTTTGAAATATCAGCTGGACACTCTTGACGGTCTCGATGACTCCGTTAAATCGCTATACACCGAGAAGGAAGGCAAGTTTGTCCTCGGTATCGAAGGCCTGCCGCAACCAGAAGACGTATCCGGCCTGAAATCCAAAGTCCAGGAGCTTCTGGACGAGAAGAAGGCCGCCGATAAGGCGCGCAAGGATGCTGAAGAGCAGGCCCGCCTCGATCGCGAGGAAGCCGCTCGCAAGTCCGGCAACGTCGAAGAGCTCGAGAAGTCCTGGTCCGAGAAATACGCTCGTCGCGAAGCTGAGCTGAGCGGCACGCTGGAGCAGGAGCGCGCTATGGCGCATGGACAGATCCGGGATCTGACTGTCGGCCGTACCGCTACTGATATCGCGTCTGCTCTGGCAATCCCAGGCAGCGCAAAAGCCCTGTTGCCGCACATTGAGCGCCGCTTGGGCGTCGAGCAGCGCGATGGGAAGCCTGTGGTTGTCGTGCTCGACCCTCAGGGCAAGCTCTCGGCGGCAACGCTGGATGAGCTGAAAGCGGAATTCGCAAACGACACGGCGTTCGCGCCGTTGATCGCGGGTAGCAAGGCATCGGGCGGCGGGGCCGCTGGTGCTGGAGGTGGCGGCGGGGCCGCAAAAGGAAAAATCGGCGGCACCAAAGAGGAACGCACGGCCGCAATCGCGAGCCGGTTCCCGGATCTCCCTCAATCGTAAGGAATAACTCATGTCCCTGTCGCAAATGCAGGTTTTCAACGAATACATCATGCCGGCGACTCTCGAGACGCTGGATCAGTATCTCGCCTCTTTCAACGCCGCAAGCCGCGGTGCGATCGTGCTGTCTCCGGACGGCTTCACGGGCGACTTCCTCCAAGAGTCGTTCTTCCAGACCCTGGCGGCTGCCCAGCGTCGAGTGGATCGTTACAGTGCAAACGCCGCTGTTGCTGCCACCGACCTGACCGAGCTGAAGAACACCTCTGTGAAGGTAGCCGGCGGCTTCGGTCCGATTCGCTACGAGCCATCGCAGATGACCTGGCTGGAGCGCCCAACTGCCCAGGGCGTCGAAGTCGCGAGCCGCGCGTTCGCTGAGATCCTGCTAAAGGACCAACTGAACACCGCAATCGCTGCACTGGTTGCAGCGATCACCGCCCAGGCCGCCGCTGTCAACGACGTGTCGGCTACCGAAGGCATCACCTACGCTGGTCTGAACAACGCCCATGCGAAGTTCGGCGACGCGAGCCAGAACCTGGTCACCCAGGTGATGCAGGGCACCAGCTATCACAAGTTGGTCGGTCAGAACCTGGCAAACCAGCAGCAGCTGTTCCAGGCGGGCAACGTTCGCGTCGTGGACATCCTTGGCAAGATCTCGGTTGTGACGGACGCGCCAGCGCTGATGCAGGCCGGCACCCCGAACAAGGAAATCATCCTGTCCTTGGTGCAGGGCGCGGCGTTGGTCCACGACGGCCGCGACATCATCAGCAACGTCCAGACCACCAACGGCAAAGAGCGTATCGAAACCACGCTCCAGACCGATTACACCTTCGGCCTGGGCCTCAAGGGTTACACCTGGGACACCACCACCGGCGGCAAGTCGCCAACCGACGCCGAACTGGCGACCGGTACCAACTGGGACAAGACTGCCACCAGCATCAAGCACACCGCCGGTGTGGCTCTGATCGGTGACGCTTCCAAGTAACTCCTGAATGTTGAGCCGGGCGACGTGCCCGGCTCGACGAGGTAATGATCATGAGCAATAAAAACATCTGGTACTTGCCCGGTCCATTCCACCAGTACCAGGAAGATGTGAAGGCGCTGGCCAAGGAAAACGGTCTGCGCATTGTCGACGCGAACGCCACCGGAAGCCGCGAGGATGAGGCTGACGATGTTCCGGAGGTGACGGTTCGACAGGTTGAGTCGGCGTCGGTAATGCTGATCGACAATCAAGACAGTGATGCGGCTGCGTTGCAGGAGCTGATCGACAAGCTGAGTGCGGAGCGTGACGGCATCGTGTTGCTGATCAACGCGGCCGAAGGCCTGTCGGAGCTGGAACATCCGGGTGCTGGCGAACTACCGATCCGCTTGTTCGATGCGCTGAAAGCCATCCACGAAGGTGTCGTCACCATCGAGGGTGAACGCGATACTCTGGCGGGCGAGGTCGAATTGCTCCGCGCTGAAATCGAACGCCTCAAGGCGGCAGCGGAGCCCGTTGACAATGCCGAGAAGATCGCAGCCCTCAAAGCGCAACTCGACGCGGCCAACGTGCAATATCGGGCAAACGCTTCGGTAGAATCGCTGGAAAAGGCGGTTGCTGAACTGCCCAAGGCTTAACTTTTCGGGCTCCGGGTAACCGGCGCCTGATCTCCAAAAACACAGCGAGCTGACACATGGCACTGATCATCGAGGACGGCACTGGCAAGCCTGGCGCCGAAAGCTACGCATCCACCGAGGATCTGACGCTTTACGCGGTGAAGTACGGCGTCGTCATTCCTGCGGAAGAGCCTGCGCAAGAAGCGCTGCTGCGCCGGGCCGCCTTGGCGATGGATGGCAAGACGTGGAAAGGGCGCAAGACCAACAGCGAGCAGGCACTGTCCTGGCCACGCCGCGGCGTCGAGCTGGATCAGGAGATCAAGCCCGACAACTACCTGCCTGCGCGTATTCAGTATGGCCAGATGGCCCTGGCCGCCGAGATCCATCAGGACGACATCGATCCGATTGAGAAGCGCAAAGGCGCGGTGACACTCGAGCGTGTTGAGGGGGCAGTAACTCGCGAATACGCGACGGTCCCGAACACCAGCGGGCGGCTGCTGCCGGCGGCGCCGGATCGGCCGAGCGCTACACAGTTCGCTGATTACCTACAGAAGCGGGGCCTGTTCGCCGTCCGCGCATAGATGAAACGGAGCCGCCATGGCCTTCTACGACGAAATGGCCGTGATGGCTCTGGAGATGATCACAGAGTTTGGCCAGAGCGTGACCATCCGGGCAATCACTGTCGGCGAGTATGACCCCGACACCGGGACGGCACCGCCCGACACGGTTACTGATCAGACTGCACAGGGCATCCTGCTCGACTTCACCGGGCAGGAGTTCCAGAACAACAGTCTGATCAAGCAGGGCGACAAGAAACTGAAGATCGCCGCGCGGGGGCTGGAGTGGGTGCCTGACCTGCTGAACAAGGTCATCATCCAAGGCCGCACCTGGTCAATTGTCCCGCCGCTGAAAGAGATCAACCCAGCCGGCACGCCCATTCTGTACGAATTGCAGGTGCGGTCATGAGCCGGGCGGGTGCCGGGCAGTCCGGCAGCTTCGCTCTGAGTCTCGCTGAGTTCGCGGCCCAGGCTACTGAAGCCATCGACGCCAGCTTGCGCGAGATCATCATCGAGATTGGCAGCAGCGTGATCCGAATGTCACCGGTTGGAAACCCGGAGATCTGGGCGGCGAACGTCGCGCATCGAGGATCCAACACTCGGGCAGCCGATGACTATGACTTCAAGGTCGCTGTGCGGAACACGCTCATCAATCTGGACGAGAGCAATTTCACGAAGGCCGGAAAGTTGAAGCGCGGCGTGAAATACGCCAAGCCGCTGACCAAGACTGAGCGCGACCAGAACTTCAATGTGAACGGCTTGGTCGCCGGCAAGGATTACGTCGGTGGGCGGTTCCGGGGGAACTGGAACTTCTCAATCGGTTACCTCGACAACAGCTTCCGCATCCATCCAGACCCGACCGGCGAGGCTGCTACTGCCCGACTGGTCAACGGGGCAATTGAATTCAAGGCCGGCGAGACAGCCTTCATTGTGAACAACCTGCCGTACGCGATTCCGCTTGAGTTTGGACACTCGACCCAGGCACCCGGCGGCATGGTCCGCATCACTGTGGCCCGCTTCCAGCAGATCGTGCAGGAGGCCATCAGGAACAACCAGGTATGAGCCACAACATCATCGCTTCGATCTACGAGGCCAAGTTGATCAACTGGGCGAAGGCTTTGCCGGTGCCACTAAAGGTCGTCGTCGAGAACGAGGCGTATACACCCGTCAACGGCGCGACTTACCTGAAAGCCTTCACGCTCCCGGCTGATACCGCCAGCAATACGCTCGGCGGCGACCACAAGCTGTACACCGGAGTGTTTCAGGTCAGCATCGTGACGCCTTCCGGTAAATACCGCGGCGCCGCCGGTGCAATAGCAGACCAAATTGCCGCGCTGTTCCCTCTGTACGAGCGAATCACGAAAGGCGCGCTTACCGTAGTGACCATGAGCCCGGTAGATCCCGGCCCTGGCATTCCTGACGACACCGCTTTCACCGTGCCCGTCTCGTTCATGTACCGAGCCGACACCGACTGAATCAGCCCGTTGGGCAAACCCAGAACCCGCCATTGAGCGGGTTCTGTCATTTCTGCAAAGAGGAAAACCCATGAGCGTCAAGATTCCCAACGGCACCACATTTGAGATTGCGGCAACCCTGAGCGCCCCGAAAGCGTTCACCGCCATCAGCAATGCCAGTCCCGCGGTGCTCACCGCTGCCGCCCATGGCTTGGCCGATGGCGACGTGATCGTGATCGAATCCGCCTGGGCGAAGCTGAACGGTCGGCCGGCTCGCGTTATCGATTCGGATACTGGTGATTTCGCGGCGGAAGGCATCGACACCACCAGCGTGAAGAGTTACCCGGCAGGCTCCGGTGCAGGAAAGGTTCGATCCGCTTCTGGTTGGACCCAGATCTCGCAAATCACTGAGCCAGCGGCCAACGGTGGCGAACAGCAGTTCCTCACCTATGGCTTCCTCGAAGACGACGATGATCGTCAGCTGCCCACCACCAAATCGGCCAGCAGCATGACCCTGCCCGTTGCCGATGATCCGGCCCAGGCATACGTCGCACTCGTAGAGGCTGCCGACGAAGACAAAGAGCCGCGCTTGATTCGCGCAAATCTCCCGGGCGGCGCGACGATCTACTACTACGCCTATGTGTCGATCACTGCGACCCCAACGCTGAGCCGCAACAACATCATGACGCGGACCATCACTCTGTCGTTCGCCTCCCGCCCAACCCGCTACAACGCCTAAGGGGGCCGCATGGCAAAGTTTTCGATAGCGCCAAAGCCGACGTTCACCGTCGATGTGGCCATCCCGCAGGTGGGCAGTAAGCCTGCAATGGTGCCGTTTACGTTCAAATATCGCGATCGTACCGAGCTGGCCGAGCTATTCGATTCCTGGAAGGCAAAAGCAGACGCCATCGGAGAGCGCTTCAAGGGCACTGAACCGACCCTCACGGAAGTTACCGCGGCGGAGGTCGAGCAGGGCGTCGACCAGATCAAGGATTTGGTGGCGTCGTGGGGCTTCGGCGACAAGCTCAACGACGAGTCGATTACTGCTCTGGTGAAAAGCTGTATAGGAGTCTCGGATGCGGTCGTGAAGGCCTACAGCGAAGCCTTCGGAAAGGCCCGCCTGGGAAACTGACGGCCGTTGCCCGTGCGCTGTATGAGTCAGAAGGATCTGCCGAGCAGATGGCTATGTTCGGCTTTTCGCCAGAGGACTACGACGAAACCATCGAAGTCTGGCCGGACAACTGGCCGTCATTCCTTGTCATGGACTCGATGGGGACTCAGTGGCGCACAGGCGCATGCGGCGCGACCGGCCTCGACTACGCCGTTTTGCCCAACGTGATGAAACTGGTTGGCATCCCGGCGAAGGACCGTCCCGGCGTATTCCAGGACATCCGCGTCATGGAATCGGAAGCCATCGCGGTAATGGCTGAAGCGCGCAACAACAGCCCGTGACAACGGGCATTTATTCAAGGTGAGTCGATGAACATTGCAGAACTCGGCATAAAGGTCGATTCGGCTGATGCCGCCAACGCTGCGACCGATCTCGACAAGCTGACCAAGGCTGGTGATCGAGCTGAGCAGTCCGCCGTCGGCCTGATGAAAGAGATGGAGGCGCTGGAGAAGTCGCTGTCGAAAGGCGCGACCTCCACGCAGGAACTGGCCAAGCAGCGTGAGAGCCTGGCGAAGTTAACCAAGACCGGTGCCTATGGCGAAGCTGAATTCACCAAAATCACCTCTCAGCTCGACAAGCAGCAGGCGGCGCTGGCCAAGTCCACACTGGACGAACAGAAGGCCTTGAATAGTCTGCTAGGCGCAATTGACCCGGCCCGGGCGGCCATAGCCAAGCTGGACACTCAAGTTGAACAGCTGGGCAAGCACCTCGATGCTGGTCGCATCAGTCAGGACCAGTACAACGCTGCCCTTGGCAAGATTGACGGCAACTATGCGGCGCTCGAGAAAACGGCCACCGGTTTCGACAAACTTCGCCTTGGGTCTCGCCAGGCTCAGGAAAACGTCATCCAGCTTGGCAATGCGTTGTCGTCTGGTGACTGGGGAAGTGGTGTGCGTGCCGTGGCACAACTGGGTGCCGGTGCGGGAGCCTCCGCCGCCGGACTGCTGGCTGTACTTGCCCCGATCGCCCTGGCCACTGCTGCCGTCGGCGTTCTGGCCGTTGCCTATTACAAGGGCAGCAAAGAACAGGACGCATACAGCAAGGGATTGATCCTTACTGGCAATTCCGCAGGTGTGAGCGCTGCGCAGTTGGGCGATATGGCTCGCCAGGTGAGCGCCACGGTAGGCACCACCGGGCAGGCGGCCGAAGTGCTCGCACTGCTGGCGGGAAACGGGAAGATCGCCGGCGAGAGCTTCGCCGGAATTACCCAGGCTGCCGTGTCGATGCAGGAGGCCACCGGCAAGGCAGTCAGCGAAACGGTCGCTGAGTTTTCCAAGTTGGCCGACGACCCAGTGAAGGCCTCGGCTGCGCTGAATGAGCAATACCATTACCTGACTGCGTCGGTTTATTCGCAGATCGCCGCGCTGGAGAAGCAGGGCGACCACGCCGGCGCGGTCAAGCTGGCAACCGAGCAATACGCCGACGCCATCAACGAGCGCACGCCAAAGATCCTCGAAAACCTGAGTTTCTGGGAGGAGGGTTACAACGCTGTTGCGCGCGCGGCTGACAATTTGAAGAACATCGGCCGCCGCGATATCAACTCGGAAATTGAGACCGCGCAAAACGATCTCCGTGAAGCAGAAAACATGGATGGCTTGTTCCAGAGCCAGAAGTCCAAGGATGCGTTGATCGAGTTCAGGCGCAACCGCTTGAACATGCTGGAAGATGAAAAAGCAGCCCAAGCCGATATTGCGAAGTGGGAAGGGGAGCAAGCGAAAGCCCAGGGTGATGCAGTTATTGCCATGGGCAAAGTCGATGCGCGGACTAAATCCGCTCTGAGCAATGAGCAAAAGCGCACCGAGGCACTGAAGGACTACAAGCGAGAGCTCGACGACATTCGCAAGGTCGCTCCGACTGATCCTCGGCTGAATCAAGCCGCCATCGATAAGAATATTGCGAACATCAACGACCAGTTCAAAGACGCCAAGACGCCGGCTGGCAGCGTTGACACCACTGGCTTCAACAACGCGAAAAACGCCTTGGCCGAAACCCTGGCCTATTACAAAAACGCCGATAAAGAACTGGAGGCTTCCCAGCGAGCTGGCGTGATCAGCCAAGCCAGTTACACCGAGCAGCGGATCGGCCTGTTGAAGCAGCAGGCCGACGAAGTTGCCCAGGGCTACCAGGCGGAGATCGATGCGCTCGAAGCGGCCAAGGCCAAGAAGGGCTCCACTGGCGCCCAGATAATCCAGATTGACCAGAAGATCGCCGACGCCCGAACCGCTATGGTCAAGGCTCAGCAAGACAGTGACAGCGAACTGGCGATCATCGCTACCAACGAAGAGGGACGCCTGCGCAAGCAGACCCTGGCCGTCAACACATACACAAGCGCCCTGCAGCAGCAGGTCGATACGCTTCGGCAGCAGGGCCTGCGCGCAGCTTCGAGCCTCGGCCAGGGTGACCGGCAGCGGGGGCTGACTGATCAGCAGAACGGAATCGACGACCGCTTCAACCAGCAGCGTCTGGAACTGGCCAACCAATACGGCGACGGCTCGCGTGGTATGAGCCTCGACGAGTACACACAGAAGCTGGCAGCGCTGAAAGCTACCCAGCAGGACCTGCACGACACCGTGCGGGCCAACTACGACGACATGACGGCTGCTCAGGGTGACTGGAGCGCCGGCGCATCGTCAGCGTGGCAGAACTACTTGGAATCGGCGCGGGATGTCGCGGGGCAGACGAAGAGTCTGTTCACCAATGCGTTCAGTTCGATGGAGGATGCGGTGGTCAACTTCGCCATGACCGGGAAACTGTCGTTCGCCGACTTCACGAAGTCGATCCTCGCAGATATGGCGCGAATCGCCACACGGCAGGCCAGCTCTGCGCTGCTGGGCAGCCTGGTCGGCGCGGCTACTGGTTACTTCGCTGGTAGTGGCTCGACGCCGTCGTCAGCGGGATCTACCCAGGCCGGATACTCCGACGTCGATTTTTCTGGGTACAGGGCAGCCGGCGGACCGGTCGCGCCTAACTCCTTGTACGAGGTCAACGAGCTCGGTCCGGAGCTCTACAACGAGGGCGGCCGGTCTTTTCTCATGACCGGCGCGAATGGCGGTAGCGTCACTCCGCTTACTTCCGGCGCACGTATTGCTGCAATGAGTGGAGGCGGCGGAGAGGGCGGAATCAGCATCAACGCGCCGGTCAGCGTTGTCACCCAAGATCGAAGTTCTGAAGGGATGCAGCTCGATCAGCAGGCACTGACACAAAACCTTCAAACGCAGATGAGGGCCGCAGCCGAAAAAGCTGTAGCCGAATCGTGGCGGCCGGGTGGTACCAGCTTCCGTAACGTCAATGGGAGGGCCTGATGGCAATCGAGACATTCACCTGGCCAACAGAGCGCGGGAGTTCACCCGAGATTACATATCGGGTGCGGACTTCGAAGTTTGGCAGCGGCTATACGCAGAATGCTGGCGACGGCCCCAACAACAAAGAAGACTCCTATCCGATTTCCTTCACCGGGTCGAAGGCCAAAGTGGTCGAAATCATGGGGTTTCTGGATCGGCATGCCGGTGCGAAAGCGTTTCTCTGGGCGACGCCGCTCGGTGAGCTCGGACTTTTCACCTGCAAGAACCCGGCGCCCACTCCTGTGGGCGGTGGCGTTTTCAAACTCACGGCCACTTTTGACCGTGCGTTCCAACCATAAGGGGCAACCATGCCACTGATCAGTGACATCCAGGTGCTTGAGCCTGGCAGCGAAGTGCTGCTCTTTGAGTTGGACGGCACGGAGTATGGGGCGGATGTGTTGCGCTTCCACGGGCATGCGATCCCGCACACGCCAGCTGAGCTGATCGCCGCCGGTGCTGACGCCGACCAACTTCCGGCGAAGGCGATCTACTGGCAGGGCAACGAATACAGCGCCTGGCCCATGCAAATCGATGGCATCGAGGCGAACGGTGACGGCACGGCGGTCCGGCCAACGCTGTCGGTCGGCAACGTCAACGGACGTATCACTGCGCTCTGCTTGGCGTTCGCCGATCTGCTCGAGTTCAAGTTGACGATGCGCCACACGCTGGGCACATATCTCGACGCGGCGAACTTCCCTGCCGGCAACCCGACTGCGGACCCAACCCAAGAGACGATCGAGGTCTGGTACATCGACCAGAAAACGAACGAGGACGGGGAGACGGTCAGCTGGGAGTTGGCCAGCCCCGGTGACGTCGGCAGCGAGTCCATCGGCCGGCAGGCAACGACGCTTTGCCACTGGTGCCTCACTGGCGGTTACCGCGGGCCTAACTGCGGCTACACCGGGCCATATGTCACGAAGGATGGAGTGGTCACCGACAACCCGGAACTGGACGAGTGCGATGCCACCCTGGGGCGAGGGTGCATCCCGCGTTTCGGCGAAGGCAACCCGCTGCCGTTCGGTGGCTTCCCAGCCGTTTCACTGATTGCCCGGAGCTGACCATGCGCAAGCACATCCTGAACGCGATCCAGGCTCACGCGACGGCCGAGTACCCGAAAGAGTGCTGCGGGCTGCTGCTGGGCATTGGCCGCAAGCAGCAGTATTACCCGTGTCGAAACGTCGCCTCCGAGCCAAACGAAGAATTTCGAATCGATCCCGAGGAATACGCCGCAGCGGAAGACGTCGGCGAAGTGATCGGCATTGTTCATTCGCACCCGGACGCTAAAAGCCGACCGTCGCCGCGGGACCTAGCCATGTGTGAGGCGACTGGGCTGCCCTGGCACATCCTTAGCTGGCCCGAGGGTGACTTGCGCACAGTCATGCCATCCGGCGATGTTCCATTGCTCAAGCGGCCATTTGTGCACGGTGCATGGGACTGTTGGCAGGTCTGCGCCGATTGGTACAAACGCGAGTGGGGCCTTGAATTTGAAGCCTTCAAGCGTGCCGATGGCTGGTGGGAAAGCAAGGACAGCACCAGCCTGTACGAGGCGAACTACGAGGCTGCCGGCTTTTACAAGGTCGACCAGCCACGCCGCGGTGACATGATCGTGATGGAAGTGGGGCGGACGGTTTACCCGAACCATGCGGGGGTTTTTCTCGGCACTGATCCAGCACTGCCTGGTGAGGATGCGGCAACCTTCGGCCCTGGTCCATTCCTGCTGCACCATCTGTACGGCAGGCCATCGGAAGTAATTGTGTTCGGCGGGCCATGGCTCGATAGGGCGCGCCTGATCCTCAGGCACAAAGATGCACAATCAATCCAATGATGCGGCCGCGCCGCGGGAGAGTTTATGAATCAGCCTTTTGAAGTGACTGTTGATGGCCAGGTGCGCATTGTCGACGCAGTGATTATCGACAATGCACAAGCCGTGCTTAATTATCTGCAATGTCAGATAAGTCAAACGAAGCTTAGCCCTTTGGTTGTGTTGCCTTTATCTCTTCGATAACCAAAAGAGCACCCTCAATAGGCGACTTGTAAAAGTCGTGCATCTCTGGGGTCAATCCAGTGTCGGATGCCAGATAGGTCCTGAGCTGAGATTCCAATTTATCTCTCTCTGGTGCGTCTCGATAGACTACTGCGGTAAGTGCTTGGATCGTTTTAATGAGTCCAAGGCTGAAAGCATCGTTCCTTGTAAATCCAGGTGGTGTTCCGCTCACATTGACCTCCAGGTCATAAGCGCGCCGAAATTGGCGCTATCCCAGTCCTTGGGCTTGCAGGCAAAGGACTGGGGAATCCTTTACTTGAAGCTACTGTTGGCTTGCTCGATGGTTGAGGCGACAACATCGACTACTTCGTCGAACGCTTCTTTCTGTAGATCTGAGAGCTCCTGGGTGACTACCTCGTCCTTAGAAAGGTCGGCAATCATCTCCTGAAAATCTGAACGGAATTCTGCGGGAAGCCTTGCTGTAATTGTCCACGAAAGTCTTTTGAGAATTTCGATAACGGCGGTGTTTACACCGGCTTGTACATCGAGGTTTTCCACAATTTCTTCTAAATTCATTTTTGAATACGCGTGAATGGCTATGGTTTCAGAACGCTACTATGGCTGGATCCGAATTTTCCACTGTCCTTTCATCCACGCTGGATGCCCGAACAGTGTCGGGGTACAGTGCACCCTTTCCCACAGGAGTGACCTGCATGAAATTTATCGTAGGGGCGCTGGCGTTAGCGCTGTTGGCGGGGTGCGCAACTTCTCCCACACCATCCAGTGAGGCGCGCCAGGCGCCACTGAGCCAAGTGGTGGCGTATCAAAGCAAGCCATCTGGAGCCTATGGCACTCTTCAAGTGATCCGTGACTCTGGACATACCGGCAGTCTTTGCTCGATGGCGGTTTTTATTGACGGCAAGCAGGCGGCCAAGCTCGACCCGGGTGAGAAGGCATCGTTCTATTTGTCGCTTGATTCAGTGTCACTGGGGGCGGCATATACCGGTTCTGGCATCTGCTCTATGGGAGCTGCGCGCATTGAGCGCGAGGCTATCGTGAAGGACGGCGTCGTTAAAAAATATCGTGTATTTACCGGCGGTGATGGGCAGATAGATATACTCCCCACAACGCTTTGAATTAGCCGCCTACGGGCGGTTTTTTAATGTCTGGAGAAGGGCATGTGCTCAGCCATCACCTACACCCCCACGACCAAGGTTATGTTTTCGGGCTCGTTGGCAAAAAAATTCTTCCGCAGCAGGTCATATCTTCTTGATGGCGGAACCACTGCGGAGGTTTTCCGAGCGCTGAATGCAACCATCGATGGGTTTGCTGAAGAGTTAAAGCGGCTTGAGCGATTGGGGCTGACCTTTGCGATATTCCGCAATAGAAGGAACGTCGGTGCAGATGGATTCGAACTCGGTGGGACCAGGGAGTTGCGCATAGTGCCTGTGATCACCGGCAGCAAGAGGGCGGGAGCCCTGCAAACTGTTATTGGGTCTGTCCTCATTGCTGCCGCGTTCGTCCTTTCGTTTACGCCTTTTGCCGCCGCGTCTCCATTTCTCTACCAGATTGGCGCGGCAATGGTTATTGGCGGTGTCATCCAAATGCTCAGCCCTCAAGCGTCAGGCCTGAAACAAAGTTCCTCACCAGAAAACGCCCCGTCCTACGCCTTCGGCAGCGCCAAGAACACCACAGCCAGTGGCAACCCGGTACCAATCTGCATCGGCGAACGCCGGTGGGGTGGCATGATCATTTCGGCATCGATCTACGCCCAAGACAAAGCGTAAACCACCACGCAGCACGCAGGCCGCCCAAGAGGCGGTTTTTTTACGCCTGGAGGAAAGCATGGGCTCAGCACAGATGATCGAAATCCACGGCGAGAAGGGCGGCAGCAGCAAGCCGAAGTCACAGACCGAAGCCAGCGATAGCCTGCGCTCGACCAACGTGGCCAAGCTGCTGATCGCCGTGGGTGAGGGTGAGTTCGATGAAGTCCCGACCGATTACGACATCTACCTGGACAACACGCCGATCCGCGATGCCAGCGGCAACGTCAACTTCCCCAACGTCAAGTGGGACTGGCGCTCTGGTTCCATCGATCAGACCTACATCCCTGGCATTCCGTCGGTGGAAAATGAAACCTCGCTCAACGTCGAGCTGCGCAGCGACGCGCCCTGGGTGCGCTCGCTCACCAACATTCAGCTGTCCGCCGCGCGCGTGCGCCTCGCTTGGCCCGCTCTGCAACGTCAGGACGATGAAGGCAATGTCGTCGGGTACCGCATCGACTACGCCATCGACGTGGCCACCGACGGTGGCGCTTATCAGCAGGTGCTGGTCGATGCCGTGGATGGCAAGACCACCACGCGCTATGAGCGCTCGCCGCGCATCAATCTACCGGACGCTACCACCGGCTGGCAGATCCGCGTCCGCCGCCTGACACCGAACCAGAACAGCAACAAGATCGCCGACACCATGCTGATCGCCGGCATCACTGAAGTGATCGACGCCAAGCTGCGCTACCCGAACACCGCGCTGCTCTACATCGAGTTCGACGCCGAGCAGTTCACCAACATTCCGGCCGTTACCGTGAAGTGCCGCGCTCGCAAATGGCAGGTGCCGAGCAATTACGACCCTATCCTGCGCACCTATACCGGTACGTGGGACGGCACCATGAAGCAGGCCTGGACCAACAACCCGGCCTGGGTCACCTACGGCGTGTGCACCGAGGACCGTTTCGGCTTGGGCAAGCGCATCAAGCCGTTTATGGTCGACAAATGGGAGCTCTACCGGATCGCGCAATACGCAGACCAGATGGTGCCTAATGGCCTTGGCGGATTGGAGCCTCGCTTCCTGTGCGACATGAACCTGCAGGGCAAGGCCGATGCCTGGTCGCTGTTGCGTGACATCGCCGGGATTTACCGCGGCATGACTTACTGGGCGCAGGGCCAGCTGGTGATGCAGGCCGACATGCCGCGCGCCCAGGACTTCGACTACGTGTTCACCCGGGCCAACGTGATCGATGGCAAGTTTTCCTACGGCAGCGCGTCGGCCAAGACCAGGTACACCCGCGCGCTAGTGAGCTACGACAACCCAGCGAACAACTACGACACCGACGTCATTCCGTTCGCCGATCTGGACCTGCAGCGCCGTTACGGTGATCGGCCGACAGAGCTGAGTGCCATCGGCTGCACCCGCGCATCCGAGGCCCAGCGCCGGGGTAAGTGGGCGATCCTCAGCAACAACCAAGACCGCACCATTTCGTTCAAGACCGGCATGGAGGGTGTGATCCCGCTGCCGGGCCACATCATCCCAGTGGCGGATTCGTTGCTCGCCGGTCGTGAAGTGGGTGGGCGGATCTCCGCGGCGGCTGGCCGCGTCGTGACGCTTGATCGCGACACCCAGGCCAAAGCCGGTGATCGGCTTATCATCAACTTACCGGGTGGCCGCGCCGAAGGTCGGACTGTTCAAAGTGTGAATGGCCGAGCCGTCACCGTAACAGTGGCGTACAGCGAAGCGCCGATGCCGCAGCTGCAGTGGGCGCTCGATGCTGATGATCTGGCAATCCCACTCTATCGTGTGCTGCGAACCAAGCGCACAGTCGATGGCGACTTCGAAATTAGCGCGCTCCAGTACGAGCCAAGCAAATTTGCTTTCATCGATACCGGCGCCCGTCTGGAAGAACGGCCGATCAGCGTGATTCCGATCACCGTCGTGCCTGCGCCGGCCAGTGTCTCGCTGACATCTACTTCGGCTGTTTCCCAAGGGTTGGCCGTGGCCACGATGACCATCAGTTGGCCCGCGGTACCGGGTGCGGTTGGCTACGACATCGAGTGGCGCAAGGACAGTGGCAACTGGATCAAGCTGCAGCGCACCGGCATGACCAGCGTAGACGTGGTCGGCATATACGCCGGCGCCTACGTGGCGCGCGTCCGCGCGGTGAGTGCCTTCGACATCTCGTCGATCTGGCGTAACTCGATCTTGACCCACCTCAGCGGCAAGCAGGGATTGCCGCCGGCGGTGGCTTACCTCACGGCAACGCCGCTACTGTTTGGCATCTATCTGAAATGGGGGTTCCCGGCTGGAGCCGAGGACACCCAGCGGACGGAAATCTGGTACAGCCCGACGACCAGTCTTGAAGCCGCGATCAAGCTGACGGACTTGTCCTATCCGCAAAGCGATTTCTCGATGCTGGGCTTGCGTGCAGGCGTGACCTTCTATTTCTGGGCTCGCCTGGTGGATCGGATCGGCAACATCGGTCCTTGGTATCCGGTGGGCATCGGTGTTCAGGGTCAATCGAGTGCGGATGCAGCGGCAATTCTGGAGATGATCGCAGGCGAGATTGGCCGGACGGAACTCGGCCAAGACATTCTGGATGAGATCGGCAAGATCCCGGACCTGCAGGCGCAGATTGATGCGCTGGATGGGTTGAGTGGATACGACCCTGATGTCACCTACGTTGAAGGCGACCTGGTGGTTTCTGATAAGCGGATATATCAGGCGATTGGCGATGTTCCACTGAACTCGCCGCCGCCCAATGCCACTTACTGGCTGGATGTCGGCCAGACGATCGAGACGGCCAACGGCCTGGCGCAGCAGGTGGCAACCAACACGGCTGATATTACCGAGATCGATGGTGTCGTTACGGCTCAGGCCACAGCGTTTCAGGCTTTGCGCGCATCGTTTCGTGATGATGATGGAGAAGGTGACCTCGCCGATGCACTGAAGGGCTGGAGCAGTACCGCCGCCATTGCCAGCGAAGAGAAGGTCCGAGCCTCGGAAAACCTTGCTACGGCGCAGAAGGTCACCACACTGACTGCCGCGGTTGGGGAAAACGAGGCGAACGTCACCGATCTTCGACAAGTCGTGGCCACCGAAAAGGAAGCCACCGCCACGGCGATCACCCAGTTGACGGCGACGGTGGGCGAAAACACGTCAGCCATTCAGGAAACCGCCGAGGCTTTCGCCGACTTAGATGGCAACTTGCGAACCATGTGGTCGGTGAAGATGTCGGTCACCGCCAATGGGCAATATGTCGCGGCGGGCATTGGGCTTGGCATTGAAAACGTCGATGGGGTTTTCCAGAGCCAGTTCCTGGTGAGTGCGGATCGCTTCGCCATCGTCAACACCATCGCCGGCGGCGCCATCTCGGTGCCGTTTGCGGTTCAAGGCGGGCAGGTGTTCATGAACTCGGCGTTCATCCAGGACGGCACCATCACCAACGCCAAGATTGGAAGCTACATCAGCTCGACCAACTACATCGCCGGCCAGCAAGGCTGGATTCTCAATAAAGACGGAACACTGGAGATCAACGGTATCGTCCCTGGTCAGGGTCGTCTGGTGATCAACTCGTTGAATGTGTCGGTCTACGACGCAAACAACGTGCTGCGTGTCCGTCTCGGCTATTTGGGGTAATTCATGGCTCTATTTGGCCTGCGTGTCTTTAACGAGAGCGGTCAGCTCGCTATGGACACCAACTCGTTCACCTACCAGGTGCTCTGGCAGGGCGTGATTGATTTCAGCGGAGCCGTGCCCAGCTACTCGATCAGCATTCCAGGGTTCAACCCGGCCACCTGCGTGTTCATGATCATCCCGACGAGAGCGCAGGACGTGCAATCCGCTGAGAACGATGGCCTGGGAAACACGAAGTCATACCCCTATGTCACCACTGGCGCAGGGGTCGTGACTGTCCTGCCAAAAAACCCTTCCGCTGGCGCTTCCATTGGCCAGACAAGGATTGTCGCCAAGGGCTACGCCATAAGGTTTTCGACATGAGCTATGGATTCCAAAGCATCAACGACAATGCATTTGTTCAGATCGATTCCGAAGCGCCGCGGTTGTGCATGCTTACAAAAGGGGCGTACGCCGGTAGCGGTGATGCCACTGGCGTTTTTGCTCGACCCGTAACGAGCGGGGATCCTCCTATAGTCTTCATCCGTCCGGATGCCGGTGTGATGCAGGTCCCGATATCGGTGTGGTTCACCGGCGGCCCGGGAAACTGGACCGGGTTTTCAATGAAGGCCTCGGTAGTCAATGCCAGTCTCAGCGGTCTGTATTTCGTCGCGGCTTGGGCCTCGATGGGGACAGCGACGTACGGCATGCGGCTATGGGGGCCCGATGGTGCGCTGGTTTATGACAGCGGAGTCCCTGCGGTGGTGGTGACCCACGCCGCCGGCAACTGGGCTTATCTCGGTGACGAGGTGCTTTCCGTTGGGCGCCGTTACATCTGGGGCATTGGCAAACTGCTTGGGGCTGGGGAGTACATCTCGCTGAACCCCTTCGCGATGAACTGCCATAACGCCTCAACCGGCGGTGGCTGCGCCCTGGCCGTCGACTACGCCAATGCCCGAATCTTGATGTACAGCCTCGCAACCAACGCCTGGACTGACCAAGGTCACCGGCCATTTCTCTGCGCCAAGTTACTGGCCTGAGCCTTATTTTTCTGGAGATAACCCATGCCCTGGTATAAATCAGGAACGGTTTCTGTCGCCCAAAATTCGAACGCTGTGATCGGCGCCGGTACCGCTTTTATTGCCAATGGCCGAGTCGGTGATGCATTTCGCGGTCCCGATGGCGGTTGGTACGAGATCACCAATATCGCCAGCGACACAGCCATGGCTATTTCGCCCAATTACCAAGGCGCACCAAATTCAGCCGGGGTCTACGCCCTGGCGCCCATGCAGGGTTATGTCAAGGATTCGGCGGATGCCTTGCGGGCGCTGGTCAACACCTACGGTGAGAAGTTGGCAGCCCTGGGCACCACCGGCAATTACGACATTCTGCCCATCACCAAGGGCGGAACAGGAGGCGATTCTCAGAGCACAGCACGTACTGGGCTCGGCCTTGGGACAGCGGCTACAGCGACAATCACCACGAGTCAGACCGACACCACAATAGGTCGAGCAGCCAAGATTGGCGATTTCGGCCTGGGTTCAACAAGCGCGGACAGTGTCGTTGTTTGGCCTAATGCCTCCCTGAACAACGTCGCCAACGTCGGCCAGGGCAACTACTCGACGGCGGGGGCTGTAACCGACATTCCCGCCGGGTTCTCTCCGAGCACGATCAGTTACGGCGTCCGGACTGGCGATGGATCGACTACGGGCGAATACACGCAAACGCTAAGATCATTGGCGGGCGCCACAGCCACGCGCGGCGGGACGGGAACCCCCTCAGCTCCGACATGGAGCGCCTGGAGTATATCGGCCAAGGCTGGAGCTAACAGCGACATCACAAGCTTGTCGGGTCTTACTACGCCCATGTCGGTCGCCCAAGGCGGCACAGGCAAAACGTCAGAGTTCCGCAAGGGTCAAATATCCGGCCTTCAGATGGTTTATGCCGGTCGCACCAGCCTGACCATAGGGTCGGGTTCGGCCTACATCCCGAGCCTTGGAAAGATAGTCGAGTTGTCTGCCGACAAAGCGCTAACCAGTATGGCCTTGGCTGCAACCGCATGGCATCACGTTTATTTGTACGAGAACGCGGGGGTGGCCGACATCGAAGTATCGGGGGCGGCGCCTGTGCGATACTTCGGCACCGCCTACCACAAAAACGGTGACACTTCGCGCAGATACCTGGGCAGTTTCTTGACCAATGGTAGCGCGCAAATGTGGGCGTTCCGCCATGTCCTATTGAGTAATGAGCTGGTTTACCTTGAGGGGTCGCCGCCGACAGCTCCGTTCCTGATCACGAACGCATGGGCCGGAACATCGCCGTCACCGCAACCAACTAGCACTATCTGCCCGAAAGAGACAGCTACGCACGCCCATTTGGGGGTGCAATCCACTGGACTGGCCTACTTCTACTCATACGAGCAGGCGTCTGTAGGCGATCAAGCGCACTTTGTTACGGTATGCGGGAGTACCGCGACCTCATTCAACATCCTCAGCGATATATGGGTCCCCCTGGACCGCAGGGGCGGCGTAACAGCTGGCTACTATCTGGTGTCAGCGCAGAATATCGCCGGCTCACTGGTCACGTCGTTTGTCTACGGCTACAAGTTCGAAAGATAAGGGCTTTTATGCCGGTTACAGAGGCTAACGTTAACAATCAATAAAGAGTTAGAGAAATGCCATACGCCATTAAAGTCGACGGAAGTTTCCGCGCAATCGATCCTTATATGGAGCTTCAAGAAGGGGAGACCTATTACGAAGACGTCCCGCAATGGGTTTATGAGAAGATGGAGGCGGACAGGATCAAGCGCGAGCAGACAGTAATCGAGGATCAATGGCGAGCCGACGAGCTGGCACTTATCGCCGACCAGTTGATCGCGTTGGAGGACGCAGACCCTTCAGCACTCCCCGTGACGGAGACCGAATGGAGAGCGCACCGAACAAAAGTCAGAGCCTGGAAAGAGGACGCTGAGCACTTCCCAGAAGCGGAATATCGACCTGTTCGACCGTCCTAATCCACGCAGCAGATACAGCAACCCGCCATTGTGCGGGTATTTTTTTGCCTGGAGAAAAGTATGTCGATCAGCGCGCAGCGACTGCCGCAGATCTTCCCGAACGCCGGTGTGAGCACCTGTAAAAACCAGAGGTTCACAGTGACTGCGTCATTCGAAGCGCGCTTTCGGAATATCTCCGTACTTGTTCTGCAAGTAGATTGTGTATGGCAGAACTACGGTGTCCGCGACCCCAGATAACGCCAAATCCAAAACGATCAATGGCGCCGCAGGGTACCCATCAAAGCCCACAGAGCGGCGAGGCTCTGCATCCAAGGTGCAGTAATTCAACGAGGCACCGCTGTAGATTCGCGGAATTGAGTCGCAATGAGAGTTCCAGCGGGCAAGCTTGTTGCTCGAGACCATGTCATTTCTGAAGACGGTGTTGATCGTCCCACAGCCTGTTAATAGGGCCGCTCCCAACAGAATGCTGACGAATTTCATTTTTGCGCTTCCTTGCTTAGCTTGATGGTGATTTTTTAAGAAAAACCGAGACATTCTGTCTGAGTCACCACTGATAAACCACAACCTTGCTGAGCTGCGAATGGCTGAGCAACGCCTTCTCATTGGTTCAGTATCCGAAAAATCCATGCGCCGGCCCAATTGCCGGCTTTTTTTGTGTCCGGAGAAACGTTATGACTGCAACCGAAAAGGACCGCGACATCCTCGCGCGGACGCTGTGGGGGGAGGCGCGGGGTGAAAGTCTGAATGGCCAGATCGCCGTGGCCTGGACCATCCGCAATCGCGTAAACGACGGCAAGGAAAAGTCGTGGTGGGGCGAAGGCTACGCTAGCGTGTGCCAGAAGCCGTACCAGTTCAGCTGCTGGAACAAAACTGACCCGAACTATCAGTTCCTGATTGGCGTGAAGCAGATCCCGTTCCGCGAACTGGCACAGTGTCGAGTCGTGGCCGACCAGGTGATCGACGGAAAGATGCCCGATCCCACCGGTGGAGCCACGCACTATTACGCGATCGCCATGAAGACGTCGCCGGCGTGGGCAGCGAAGGCGAAACAGACACTGAAGCTGGGCGGGCACGTCTTCTTCAAGGATGTGCCTTGAGCTCGCTGGCGTGGAAGGTTGCCGTTGCACTGGCGCTGGTGATGTTCGGGGCCATAAGTGCCTGGACTGCTCAGGGCTGGCGATACGGTGCCCAGCTTGCCGAGCAGTCGCGGTTGCACACCGACACCCTCAACCAGCTGGCCATGGTCGGCGCCGCTGCGCAGAAAGACGAGCAGGACAAACGTCTGGTGCTCGAGCAGCGTCTGGCAACCAGCGACCAATCCCATCACGAGAGTTTGACCAATGCCCAAAAAGACCAGGCTCGTCTACGCGATCGCCTTGCCACTTCTGATCTGCGGTTGTCAGTCATCCTCGACCAGGGTTCAGCCGGTGGCTGTTCAGTGCCTTCCGCCCCCGGCACCGTCGGCCTGGTTCATGGCGCCGTACGAGCCGAACTTGACCCAGCGCATGCTCAACGAATTGTCGCCATCACCGATACCGGTGACCAAGGACTGATAGCGCTGGCCGCGTGCCAGGCTTACGTGCGAGCCGTTACGGCGAGTAATTGATATCGACTCATGAGAACGTCAAAAACGCGGTGTACGCTGAGCGCATCCCCCACACAAAAAGACCATAAGAAGTTAGGCCAAGCAATATGGATAGGAGGTTGAAGCCCAGCCCAGTACGCTGTTTCCAAGTTTCAGACTCGGCATATAGCCACTGACTCAGGTACGTAGAGCCCGATGCTACAACTATGGCAAAAACACCTGCCACAAAAATCGCAAGAGCCTCAGCAAAAAGAGGGATTCGAGATTGTTGCTCTTCGGTAAGTTTGCCAATGAACGCAAGTAAAGCAACCGACGCACCGCCATTCATCAAAAGCGCCGTCTTAACCGCGTTTTGACCGGACTGAATTACTGAGCGGAACATCTCAAGATCGGAAGCATGACTGCTTTTTTCCCTTTCAACCATGAGTTGAAGCTGGGCCTTAAGATGTTCAATTTGATCTGGGCTTAACACTCCGGGTTCTGTAGCGATAACCTGCTCAAGGTATTTGATCAGGTTATCGCACTGAAGTGTTTCGCTGTTGGTCCTGACCTCTTTAACAGAATTCAAAAGCTGTGTAGCAAATGCTTTTACGCTCATTGTCGATCCCTGGTAGGAGTAGTGTTTTAGCGATTCGTCAAGATACCAAACCCAATGCCAATCGACGTATGTTCGCGCGTCGCCTATAAAATTGTTTTTGTTTCAGGTACCAGGCCGGAAAGGATGCCACGCAATCGCTCAGCTTCACGTTGATGGCCTCTAGCCGAAATGTCCAGGTCGTATAGCTGCTTACGCAGGGTCGCTGACTCGCCTGATCTTGCGCGCAAATTCACCATGGCTTCGTCCCGCTGCTGGACAGCTTCGGCATGCATCTCGACCAGCTTGAAGATGTTCTGCCGGGCCTGGCGCAACTGCAGAGTCAGTTCCTCAATTTCGTTCTCAAGCATGCGGAGCTGATGCTGGCAGGTTTCAAGTGGCGTCGGGCAGCCGAGCCAATCGCTGGTGTCTTCGATTTCGTAGGGGTCCACGTCCATGCCTTACTGATACTGTCTGTATATACAGTAATCCAGGCGGCAGACTTTCGCGAGGGTGAGGCGACGAGCAGGGTGCTTTAAGGGAGAGTGTTCGGTCGGCACAACGCCGCTTCCGTGTCGATTTAGAGGCGTTTTGCCCAGTCGTACACGCGCTGATTGATCTCACCCAGCCCACCGTCGCGGGCGATCCATTCTTCACCGGTCCGTCGGCAGTGTGCTTTCAATTCGTCGACGCTGATGCCGTGAAACGCCGCGACGGCTGGTGCGAGGTTTTCCGGGGCGTCGCCGCCGTCACGCAAGGCCACAAACATCAGGTGATGCGCGGGCCAACCGGTATACAGACTATTCGGCTCAGTCATTTGATTTGCTCCTGTTGGGAGAATATCCATTGTAGGCCCAATGTGGCGAAGCAGACTTGGACGATAGGTGCGAATTGTTTCAAGGTGTCCAGTCAGCGGAGAAGTCTTTCGGGTACGGCGTCAGCGACGATCCGGCGGATTACTCGGGGGCCATCATCACCGCAAGCGTCATCTTGATGAACTCCTCGTTGCGATCGATCGCTTCAAGAGCACCGCGGACATTGTCGGCGACCTCGGCAGCACCACGCTGCTCCACCCAGTTCGTGAGCTCCATGATGGCGGCCTCGAGGGCGAGTTGGTTTTCGTTGATCTTGAAGAGGAGAGATGGGAGCAGGTCTGAGTGCGGCATCGCGAATCCTCGGTTTTGAGGTCAAGCGTAGCATCCAGGTTAAATGAAGGGTTTTTACGATCGGCAGGACGCCAAGGCAGGTGCTTTCTTGCCGAAAGCCTGTAGGGACTTTTGCGGGGAAACGTGAATCGCGGTAAAGCACGGTACGGCATCGATTGCAGTGGGCGCCGTTCCAAAGGACTGTTCCGTATAGCTTTTTAGGCCCCTTGCAAGCATGGGGTGCTAGGGGTCGAGTGTTCGAATCACTCCGTCCCGACCATATTTACTGAGTAAAATCAGACACTTAAGCCGATCAGTTAGATCGGCTTTTTTGTGCCTGCGCAAAACTGGCGCAAAACTACCCGGTGATTTCGCTGATATTCAGGTCCGGAATTGCCTCGGACCAGATGATCAACTTCCAGATCATCAAGAACATTCGCCGGCACCAAGGCGCGGAAGTACGACGACGGCATCCTGGCCACGACGAACCGGAACGCCGGTGCGATCGTTCGCACGGCGGTGCAGCACGTAGCCACCCAGCCAGTGCCGGACGCTCGATAAGCGCCGATTCAAACTTACCGAAGGGGCGCGGCCGCCGATTCACATCAACTGCCGTTCGACGGTGGTTGCGGTGCCGCGCTTCAGTGCCCTGTTCGCTAAGGACGCAACCCGGGCATTCATCGGTGACGGTGGCGCTCAGCAGGTGAGGGCAGACCTCAGCTAATACGACTGGCTCAAGCAGCAGCCGGCAGCTTTCCAGGACAAGGCCATTGGCCCGGTTCGGGCAAAGCTTTTCCGTGAAGGTGGGCTTAGCGTCGAGCGATTCGCCGAGCTGCAGCTTGATCGGAACTTTGCGCCGCTTACGCTAGCGGAGATGAGAGCTCTGGAGCCGCTAGCGTTTTGGAGTGCGGGTATTTAGCTAACAACGACTCCGATCAGAACTGATTGAATTCATAAATTTTTGAAATTCGTATCTCCATTTATCGTGGTTTTTGTTGAATTTTTCTAAATATTCGTTAGAGATTTTATCGTCCCTCTCATTCAGCGCGTTCTTCAGGGCAGTCACTAAATTCAGGCTCAACACGGAGAGTTCGGCAGGGGCATAAACGCTGAACGAGTAACCAGCTTTCATGAGCTCATCGAGCCTTGAATTGTAAATTTCGTTTTTGAAATCACCATAACCTGTCATTGCCATCAGGTTCCCTAGTGCACTGATAAATAGGTCGGCCTTGACGCGCAAGTTTTGCTCTTGGGTGTCAATTCTTGCTATGCAGGATTGCCGATTGGCGATTTCTGCAGTTTGTGAAGCTGTCATCCAGCTCGTCACGCCGGTGCTCATCGTGGCTGCCAGAACAAGAAGTCCTGTTATGGCCGGTATGAGAATTGGGCTCCATAGTTCAAGCCTTGTTTTCTCACCAGGTGTAGCGTCCGTCATCTGTTGCTCCTGCACGTAATTTAATTTCGCCGGCGAATTCTCCGCATATTCAGAAATCATTTCTATCTCTGCAGACAGGGCCTGCACCTACGTCTCAGGGAGACAACGTCAGCTGTTTCGTGATCGTTGACGGAGGGAGCGGATCTGCATATACAGTCCGTTCTTTCCATTTTTTTTCGGTAAGTCATGAGCGAAGAACGAGATATTCCAGAGCCCGAGCACGATCATCTGCTCGATCATGAATTCCATAATGACGAGTCATGGGTCGAAGAAGACGCTCAGGCAGTTGTTGACGAAGATGATGACGTTGATTTTCTTGATCAGATAGATCAGGACGACTGACACAGAAGTACTTAACACCCCAAAAGCCCGTCCATTCGCACGGGCTACATGCTTTGAATCAAGCCTTGGCGACCAGTGGAGTTCGCAAACGACGTGGCGTTCGCGCCATTGATCGCGGGGAGTAAGGCATCGGGCGGCGGGCCAACGGTGCTGGGAATGGCGGCGGGGCCGCAAAAGGAAAAATTGGCGGCACCAAAACGGAACGAACCGAGGCGATTGCCAGCAAGTTCCCAGATCTCCCTCTCAAGTCGGGAAATAACACATGTCTTTGGCCCAAATGCAGGTTTTCAACCAGTATTCTTGTAGGAGTCGTTCTTCCAGAACCTGGCCGCCGCTCTAGCGCCGCGTAGATGTTACGCCGCGAGTAACACCGTAAGCGCAACGGATCTCAGAGCTGATGAACACCTCGGTGAAAACTGCCGGCGGCTTTGGCCCGCAGTGCTATGAGCCGGCTCAGATGACCTGGTTGCAGCGGCCACCCTCAGTTGCCTCGTCACGGATACCGCCGCTATTTCCCGAGGTCAGGCAGCTACCCGCGCCGCAATGGTGCTCTCTAAACTGTCTCACGGACTGATGCTGGACAGGGAGAGCTGGCGAAAGTTTATGACCGCGCCCAAATAGCGGGTCTGGTGTGTCAGGCGTCCTATAATGCCCTCATTCGGTAATGTTCTATGCATTTCGACACGCGGGCGAAAGGGAGGGAGTCACTGTGAGATGGCATCTCAATGGCTGGCAAAGGGCTTGGGTGGTGTGCAGTGTGGTTTTGGGGGTGGTTTTTGCGCTTGTCGCTAGCGACACCGCAGGGGGCGTTGGCTTAGGACTGCTGTTGCTCCGTATGGTCTTGTGGACGATGATCGTTGGTGTGCCGCTCTATATCTTTGGCTGGGCTGTGGCCTGGGTTGTCCGCGGATTCAAGGATGGAGGGCGCGAAGGGCCTCGGTCATGAAACATACCATTGAAGGAATGATCATGCCCCCCCTGAACGGGGCGAAGGTTTTCCAGATCGGCCAGAGCCTGGGTTTTTTCATATCCTCCCTGTCACGCCAACGTCATACGTACCCAGCACAATGCTCCCAGCCAAAGGGATTTGGCTCGCGCATACCACAGAGAGCCCGGCCAATGAGCCGGGCTTTTTTCGTGTCTGGCCCCGAGGGCGGAGTGTATGGAGGTCAATTCAACCCAATCTTATGTTGCTCGGTGAATTGTCTGCGGAACCAGTCCGAAAGCATGGCCTTCTCGGAGTAGAGTCTGTCACTTCTGTTGGCGCGCCCCGGGCGTTGCAGGTAGAACTGATCGATGACCCTGGCGTCGGCCTGGCTCACGATCTGACCGTTTTGTCTGAGCACGTAATGTAGATCGATGCTCGGCCAGGTGATATCGCGCATGAAGCGCACCTCATAGGCATTTGGCCTCCAGGGTTCGTAGTGACCGGCCAGGTCGATGTTGCGTATTTCAATTTGCAGTTGCTGGCCGGGCGGCAGGTACCGCTCGCCAAGCTTCTGGATGTAGCTGCGCAGCTCTTTCATGACATAAGGGTCGGCACCACGTTCGTAGCCTGGGCTATCCAGGCTGGCATCGCTGAATTTTTCGGGGTTCGTGAAGACGACTTCGACCGAAGGCTCTGCGGTGGCAAGTGGCACTGTAAACAGGGCCAGCAGTGCGATCGAGGTGCAAGCGGTTAATGGGCGCATGGCATCACCTCCAGGCGCAGCACTTTTCAATGCATGCTGCACCGTGCTCATTTTACGCCCAAGGTGCATGTCAGGGCTCTGACATGATCTGTCGCGGAGTGCGCAAACCTCCGCGCCCTGGAGCCCGGCTCAGTGCCAGGCTTTTGTTTTTCCCGCCACTTGCTACGCTTTCCCCGAGAACTGGAGGAAACGCCATGCCAGACGATCCTACTCCCGCACTGCTTTACCGCATGAACCAGAACATCATGGCTCTCGGGTCTGCTCTCGAGGAGATCGGTATCTGGATCGGTCAGCGTGGTTCCACGAACACTTCTGACCGAGTCAGCAAGCACCTGCAGGTGCTGGAATCCAACACTGATGCCATTGCTGGATTGATGGCTGACCTGATCGCCAGGTGCAAGCCGGATGAAGAGGAAGAGCCGGAAGACTGACAACAACTTTAAGAGTGCCGCAAAGGCCGGTGCCGGCGTTTAATCCCGTAGGGCACTGATCATGACACTACCTCAACTCTCGATGAAGGAGATTGATCATGCCCATGCCCTATAAATTTCAGACGAGCAAGGAGCACTGGGTTGGCGTCAGCGAGGATCGGACCAACTCCGATTTTGTATTGCTCACCGTGGCCGTCGAAAACTGGGGAGAGAAAACCATTAGGGTGGATAAGCGTGCCTTGCCTGAATTGGTTGAGCTCTTTCAGACTGTGGCCATGCAGTGTCGCAGATGACCGACAAACCCGCCTCCATGTCATCGACGGCATCCCCCGGACGAGCAGGTGCGTAAGCGTGTGCGTGCGATGCCGGAGCCGAAGCCGGCGACGATGGTCCATTGCCATCGTTTCGGCGGTAGGGAAGTGATCGAGCCCAAAATCTGCGTCCTGTTGAAGTGCAGCAAGCCAACTGGTGGGACGAAGCAGCTGCTGTGCGTGGGCTGCTTCATGCGTGGCGAGAGGGATGTCCTTGGATAGTAGTTTGACGACTAGATAGGATTCCAATGGGCTGATATAACGCCTCGCAATCTGAGCGAGGTGGAAAATGACGAAGGGATGGGTTGGGTTGCTTGTCGTAGTGTCTTCGTTGGTTGGGTTGGTTGTCGGGTTCGCTTTTGCTATACGGCTCAATCCTCAAACCGCAGATGTGTACCTCCTCAATCTCGGCAGTGTGGGGGATTGGGTCTCAGGAGTAGGCGCACTCTCTGCTGTATTCGTAACACTATGGCTTAACGACAAGCAGCGAAAAGAAAATACAGAAAGGATCAAGGTTGAGCAGGTCTCCCGCGAGGAAGGCTTGTTAATCAGTGTGATATCTTCCGGGAATAGGCCGTCACTCGTTACAGGTCTGTACATCGGACACAAAAACTCAGAAGAGAAGCTGCATCTTTCAAAAAGTAATTTTCTTAAAGAAAAATTCCCTATAGGCCGAATCGATTTCGGTGAACTAATCAGCGTTTTGGTGCTGGATAAGTTCGATCTGCAGATAGCCCAAGAAGCCGAAAAGAGATTCGGTAAAAAATTTGATGACCTTTTGTTAATAGTCACTACAAGCTTGGGGCGATTTTCTTTTCCACTAGATTCAGTTTATGTGTCGTATATGCGACATCATTTGGAAAGTGAGCTGAAACGTCAAAAGTGGAAAGAAGCGAACACTATGCAATGAGTCCACAGAATACGAAGCCCTGGCATCCGCCGGGGCTTTTTATTGGGCGCGATTCCGGAGGGTTAGCGCCGCGCCGGGCCGGATGGCTCAACAACGGGCGGATGTGTGGAGGCGTGCATGAAACTGAAACTCGACGAGCAAGGCCACGTTGTATTGCAGGACGCCAAGCCCGTGTATGTGCATGACGACGGAAAAGAGGTGGCATCCGATGCGGCTGGCACCGTTGCCACGGTCACTCGCCTGAACACTGAAGCCAGGGGCTGCTGACGACGATGCACTTCGCCATCGGCACCTGCTCATTCAATCGGAAGGCCAGATCTTCAGCTTCGCCTTTGCTGGCTGCCGCATAGAGATCGTCTGGGCCTTGAGCGTGCACATACAGCATCTCGGTGTCTTCGGGCATGTAGAAATCCTCGCCCGCCGTTCACCGGCAGGCTGAATGTTAATTTTGTTCAGCTTTGAGTTCGGGACACTTGGCGCTGCTCTGGGTAAAGTCGACACCGCTTGCCCGGCCAGGTGTGTTTCAGATGGATTACTGAATGGCCAGCATTTGGTCAGGGTGGGCACCAATTTCGCGGCTTGTCGATCAGCGTTGTCGCGGCGAAGGCGACTTCAATGTCTCCAGTCTTCGACAAGTCAACGACCTCGAGCAGAGCCGCTACGTCGGCGATGCAGCCATCGCCTTCAGCGCGAAAAGCTATCAGCCGTGCAACGATCGACTCGGACATAAAGATCCCTCGCCCTTCGTACGCCGGCATGTTGTAAGGTTTTGGTTTGCAGTCTGATGAATTCGGTGGGGACGCTGGCAGTGGGTATCAGGGAATAGCTGATATACGAGAAAGACTCACTCGAATAATGTTCAGTGGTTCGCCCTGCCAGCTGTTTCAGAGAAGTGCTGAGTGGCCGCAACTGGTCAGGGTGGGCTTTTTCTTTAATCGCGGCCCTTGTAGCGGTACACGTAGGTGAACCAGAAAAGGGCTGGCACTGTGAGCAGGATCATGGTGCCACCCGCCATGCCCACCAGCGGGCCAAGCCATTGTCGGTGTCGCCGGCTAGCGTGATTCGTTTAAGTTGGGTGATATGATTCGCCGCCTACCAGACAGGGAGTACGGTAATGGCTTGGCTCGAAAAACTACAAGTGTTCCGTGAACGGTTCACACCCCGGCGCCGACGCATCGTCGGTGGTGCACTGCTCGCTGCCTGGGTCGCCGGCGTGGTGGTGTGTCCCGGTCAATATCTGCTTGGGCTATCTATCCCCGGAGTCATCATTTTCTTTAGCGGCTGGCCTGCTCAACCCGACAGAAATGGCTGACTTTTCGATGCCCGGAGCGGCTTTCCTGGCCGCGTTTTTCTCGCGCTTCCTGCGCTGATTTATGACTTGGCGATCAAACCTCACTCACATCAACCCACCGCCGCTCCCGCGCCGCCAATCGAATCGCCGTCGCCAGTCGCTCCACTTCAAAGGCTTCTTCGAAATCGGTACCGGCCTGTCCATGCCCCGCCAAGGCCATGACCAACTCATGCACTTCCAGCGTCTTCAACTCGTTGTAGCCCAGTTGATGCCCCGGTGCCGGGCTGAATGCTGCGTAACCGGGCAGGTTAGGGCCGGCGAGTAAGCGCTGGAAACCGTCCTGGCCGACGCGGCACAGGCGTAGTTCATTCAAGCGCTCCTGATCGAACGTGAGGGTGCCTCGGGTGCCGCTGATTTCGAAGCTCAGGTGATTCTTGTAGCCGTGTTTGAGCCAGCTGCTGCTGAAGGTGCCACGCGCGCCGCTGGCGAAGCGCAGCAAGGCATGGGTCTGATCGTCGACGGCAATGCTGCGTTGATCCTGGCTACCGGCCATGGCCGGGCGTTGGCGGTGTACGGTCTGGGCGTCGGCACACACCGATTCGACATTGCCTAGCAGATGGCGCGCCATGGCCAGCAAGTGGCTGCCCAGATCCGCCAGTGCACCGCCGGCGTGTTCAGTCTCGCAGCGCCACGACCAGGGGGACGCTGGATCGGCCATGAAGTCTTCGCTGAATTCACCTTGAAAGCTGATGATCTCGCCGAGGCTGCCGTTCAGAATCAGTTCGCGCGCCAGGCCGATGATCGGGTTGTGCTGGTAGTTGTAGCCGACACGAGTGACGACACCGGCGTGCCTGGCCGCCAGGTGCATGGCATTGGCCTGTTCCAGGTTCACCGCCAGTGGTTTTTCGCAGTACACCGGTTTGCCCGCGGCGATAGCGGCCATGGCCATCGGGTAGTGCAGGTGGTTGGGTGTGGTGATGGCGATCAGGTTGACCCTGGGGTCGTCGATCAATTGTTGCCAGTCGCCATGGGCTTGCTCGAAGCCCCAGGCAGTGGCGCAGGCTTGCGCACGAACGGGATCGGCATCGGCCAGGGCGGCGAGGCGAAGCGTGAAGGGCAGTTCGAATGCCGCGCTGACGTTACGAAAAGCCAGGGCGTGGGCACGCCCCATGAAGCCCGTGCCGATAAGTCCGATACCGAGTTCGCGCATGACAGGATCCTTGAATTTTTGTTTTCAGAGATCCAATTTATAGAATAAAAATTCTCTACCATCAATTTCTAGAATAAAAATTTACAATATGCGTTGAACCGCTACTCAAAAATCCTTGGCAATGCGCGGAGCCATGGCGCCAGTTCTCGCTCAGTCTTCGAACCCGACCTGCTCGTGAATCTCGTCGACCTTCAATTCCAGTCGATAGGCCACGGCGATAAACAGTGCCTGGCACAGGCACAGCGTCGCGCTCAGTGAGCGGAAGGCGAACGAGCTGCCTTCATTGACCAGCAGCACAGCATTGGCGCGCTTGGCCAGGGGAGAGAGGTTGCTGTCGGTGATGATCAGGGTTTTCGCCTGATGGTGTTGGGCGATGCGCAGGCAGTGCTGGGTTTCCTTGCCGTAGGGGGTGAAGCTGATGGCGATCACCAGGTCATTGGCGCGCACGCTGCGCATCTGTTCGCGGTAGCTGCCGCCAAGGCCCGAGACCAGGTGGATGCGTTTATTGGTGTGTTGCAGGTTGTAGACCAGGTAATCAGCCACGGCGAACGAACGGCGCACGCCGACCACGTAGATGTTGTCGGCATTGACCACCAGGTCCACTGCCTTGTCGAAGGTCTGGTCATCGAGTTCCAGCCCCAGGCGCTCGATGCCTGACAGGGTCGCGTTGATGCACTCGCGCGCCAGGTCGCCGCCACTGGCTTTCTGCGACTTGTTGGCGATCATGCTGCGAATGCGCTGCTGGTAGTTCTGCACCGGCGTGGTTTTGTGGGTATACGCCTCGCGGAACAGCGCCTGCATTTCGCTGAAGCCGCTGAAGCCGAAACGCTGGGAAAACCGCACGATGGCCGACGGGTGCACTTCGCACTCGCGGGCGATGTCGCTGATGCGGTCGACCATGATCCGGTCGCTTTGCTGGCTCATGTAGCTGGCAATGCGTTTGAGCTGGCGCGGCAGACTTTCGTATTCCTGGGTGATCAGCTGCAACAAACGCTCGGCGTTGATCGGGGGGCTGACAAGATCGCTCTCGGGCGTGCTTTCGGTCGTAGCCGGCTGATCGGTGCGGGACATAGGGAATCCTTCTGGCTTGTTCTTATAGGGACGATTGTTCACCTCGTCCCCTGACAATAGGTTGGCTGTGCGCAGTCTACAGGGTAGGCCCGGACAAAATCTTGAGCTTGCTGTGGTATGAAGCTTGCTGAAACGATGCACCGCGTCTGGAACGCCTGTACTAAAGTTTATTGGAAAAAATATTCCATGTAAAAATATTTGGAAAAATTATTGATTCTTCGGTCCCGGTCGTTTTAGTCTGCATCCCACCAAGAGTGTTCGGCGCGGTCATCGTCCTGGACACAGGCTGATAAAAATAACAGGAGCCAGCATGGGCCAGACTCGTTTTTCCGGTGGGCGGCAATTGGATCTCATCTGCCTGGGACGCCTTGGCGTCGACCTTTATGCGCAGCAAGTCGGGGCGCGGCTGGAGGATGTGAGCAGCTTCGCCAAGTACCTCGGTGGATCGTCCGCCAACATCGCATTCGGCACCGCTCGACTGGGGCTCAAGTCAGCGATGCTGAGCCGGGTAGGGGACGACCATATGGGGCGTTTCCTGGTCGAATCCCTGGCCCGCGAAGGCTGTGACATCAGCGGTATCAAAGTTGATCCGGAGCGCCTGACCGCGATGGTGTTGCTCGGTCTCAAGGATCGCGAAACCTTTCCACTGGTGTTCTACCGTGAGAATTGCGCCGACATGGCGCTACGGGCCGAAGACATCAGCGAAACCTTTATCGCCTCCAGCAAGGCCTTGCTGATCACCGGCACGCATTTCTCCACCGACGGCGTCTACAAGGCGAGCATCCAGGCGCTGGACTACGCCGAAAAACATAACGTCAAACGGGTTCTGGACATCGACTACCGCCCGGTTCTGTGGGGGCTTGCCGGCAAGGCAGACGGCGAAACCCGTTTCGTCGCCGACCAGAACGTCAGTCAGCACGTGCAGAAAATCCTGCCGCGTTTCGACCTGATCGTGGGCACCGAAGAAGAGTTTCTGATTGCCGGCGGCGCGGTGGATTTGCTCACGGCGTTGCGCAATGTCCGGCGGCTGAGCGCGGCAACCCTGGTGGTCAAGCTCGGCCCGCAGGGTTGCACGGTGATTCACGGGGATATCCCGGCCCGCCTCGAAGACGGCGCGATTTATCCCGGCGTGCGCGTGGAGGTGCTCAACGTACTGGGCGCGGGCGATGCCTTCATGTCGGGCTTTCTCAGCGGTTGGCTGGAGGACGCCAGCTATGAGCATTGCTGCCGGTTGGCCAATGCCTGCGGCGGCCTGGTGGTCTCGCGCCATGCCTGCGCACCGGCCATGCCGACCCGCGCCGAACTCGATTACCTGTTCAACAGTCCGGTGCCGATTACCCGGCCGGATCAGGATGCCTCGCTGCAGCGCCTGCATCAGGTCAGCGTGCCGCGCAAAGAGTGGAAGCAACTGTTCATCTTTGCCTTCGACCATCGCGGGCAACTGGTGGAACTGGCCCAGAAGGGCGGACGCGACCTCAACGCTATCGGCGAACTCAAACAACTCTTCATCAAGGCCGTGGAGCGGGTCGAAATCGATTTGCGCAAGCAGGGCATCGAGGCCGATGTCGGGCTGCTGGCGGACCAGCGTTTCGGCCAGGACTCGCTCAACGCTGCTACCGGTCGTGGCTGGTGGGTGGCGCGGCCGGTCGAAGTACAAGGCTCCCGGCCATTGGCCTTTGAACACGGGCGTTCGATCGGCAGCAACCTGATCGCTTGGCCGCAAGAGCAAATCATCAAATGCCTGGTGCAATTCCACCCGGACGACGAGCCCATGCTGCGCCTGGAACAGGAAGCGCAGATCAAGGGTTTGTATCAGGCATCGCAAGTCAGCGGTCATGAACTGCTGCTGGAAATCATCCCGCCCAAGGATCACCCCTCGACGCACCCCGACGTGTTGTATCGCGCACTCAAACGCCTCTACAACCTGGGCATCTACCCGGCGTGGTGGAAGATCGAAGCGCAAAGCGCCGAGGAGTGGAAGCAACTCGACGAACTGATCCAGGAGCGCGATCCGTATTGTCGTGGGGTGGTGTTACTGGGCTTGAACGCGCCGGCGACGGCGTTGGCCGAAGGGTTTCAGCAAGCCAGTCAGAGCCGGACCTGCCGCGGTTTTGCCGTTGGCCGGACGATTTTTCAGGAGCCGAGCCGCGCGTGGATGGCCGGTGAAATCGACGATGAGGCGCTGATCCGTCAGGTACAGGGCACCTTTGTCGAGCTGATCGATGCCTGGCGCAGTGCCCGCGCCTGATGTTACTCCGCGAAACCCTGTGGGAGCGGGCTTGCCCGCGATGACGGCGGTACATTCAGCATCAATGTGACTGCTAGATCGCTATCGCGGGCAAGCCCGCTCCCACAGGGTCCTACGTCGTTCTTACTGATGTGTGTAAAACAATAAAAGGTGCAGCCATGCCCGCTATCCGAATTGGCATCAACCCGATCTCCTGGAGCAACGACGACCTGCCGTCCCTCGGTGGCGAGACGCCGCTGAGCACCGCCTTGAGCGAAGGCAAGGACATCGGCTACGAAGGCTTCGAACTCAACGGCAAGTTTCCCAAGGACGCCGAAGGCGTTGGCGATGTGCTGCGTCCGTATGACCTGGCGCTGGTGTCCGGCTGGTATTCCAGTCGCCTGGCCCGCCGCTCCGTTTCCGAGGAAATCGACGCCATCGGCAGTCATGTCGAGTTGCTGGCGAAGAACGGCGCCAAGGTACTGGTTTACGGTGAAGTCGCAGACTCGATTCAAGGCCAACGCATTCCTCTGGTCGAACGCCCGCGTTTTCACACCGAACAGGCGTGGCAGGCATACGCTGACAAACTGACCGAGCTGGCACGCTTCACCCTGTCACAGGGGGTACGTCTGGCGTATCACCACCATATGGGCGCCTACGTCGAATCCCCGTCGGACATCGACACCCTGATGACGTTGACCGGCAGCGAGGTCGGCCTGCTGTTCGATTCAGGCCATTGCTACATGGGGGGCGGTGAACCCTTGCAGGTACTGCGCAAACACATCTCGCGCATTTGCCATGTGCATTTCAAGGACGTGCGCAAACCGGTAGTGCAGCTGGCGCGCAACAACCTCTGGAGTTTCCCGGACTGCATCATCAACGGCACCTTCACCGTGCCGGGCGACGGCGACATCGATTTCGCCGAACTGTTGGACGTGCTGCTGGCGGCCGATTACCACGGCTGGCTGGTGGTCGAGGCCGAGCAGGACCCGGCGGTGGCGCCAAGTTATGTCTACGCGAAAAAAGGCTTCGACACCTTGCGCGCGCTGCTCGACGAGAGGACTGCGCGATGAGCCTGCTGGTCAAAAGCAATGCCCGTGGCCGAACCATGGTCGAGTTGGGCGAAGGTGAGCTGCAATACGTTGGCTTCGCTGCCTATCGGTTGAGCCTGGGTGAAACCTTGCCAGTCGCATCGGGCGACAAAGAACTGTGCCTGGTGCTGCTCAGCGGCCGGGTCAGCATCAAGGGTGAAGCGCCGGGGCAGGGTGCGTTCGACTGGGACAACATCGGCGATCGCCAATCGGTGTTCGAAGACAAATCCCCGTTCGCCGCGTACTTGCCACCCGGGAGCCAGGCGCAAGTCGTTGCGTTGAGCGATGTGCAAATCGCTCTATGTGCCGCACCCGGTTCGGCCACCGCCAACCACGGCCCACGCCTGATCAAACCTGAAACCATGAAACGCAGCGTGCGCGGCAAGGGCGCCAACACCCGTTACGTCTGCGACATTTTGCCGGACACCGAACCCGCCCATTCGTTGCTGGTGGTGGAAGTGCGCACGCCCTCGGGGCATTCATCGAGCTACCCTCCGCACAAACACGACACCGACGACCTGCCGCACCAGAGCTTTCTCGAAGAAACCTATTACCACCAGATCAGCCCGCCCCAGGGCTTCGTGTTCCAACGGGTCTACACCGACGATCGCAGCATCGATCAGGCCATGGCCGTGGAAAACAGCGACCTGGTGGTCGTGCCCAAGGGCTATCACCCGGTCAGCGTGCCATACGGTTACGAGTCGTACTACCTGAACGTAATGGCCGGCCCGAAGCGCGTCTGGCAGTTCCATAACGATCCGCAGCACAGCTGGCTGCTGGATCTCTGAATTCCAACGTCTGAATTTCAAGCTCTGCACGGAGAATACGCACAATGAGCGATGCCCAGGTTGTAGGCCATTACATCGACGGTCAGGTGCAGGACAGCGGTAGCGAACGGTTCAGCCATGTCTTCAACCCGGCCACCGGCAGCGTTCAGGCGCGGGTCGGGCTGGCCAGCCAGAAGACCGTGGACGCCGCCGTCGCCTCAGCCCTGAAGGCCTTCCCGGCCTGGTCCGAACAATCGTCCCTGCGGCGTTCGCGGGTGATGTTCAAGTTCAAGGAATTGCTCGATCGCCATCACGACGAACTGGCGCAAATCATCAGCCGCGAACACGGCAAGGTCTTTTCGGACGCCAAAGGCGAAGTCACCCGCGGCATCGAAATCGTCGAGTACGCCTGCGGTGCGCCGAACTTGCTGAAGACCGAGTTCAGCGACAACATCGGCGGTGGCATCGACAACTGGAACCTGCGTCAGCCACTGGGTGTTTGCGCCGGGGTCACGCCGTTCAATTTCCCGGTGATGGTACCGCTGTGGATGATCCCGCTGGCGCTGGTGACCGGTAACTGCTTCATCCTCAAACCCTCCGAGCGTGATCCCTCCGCCAGTTTGCTGATGGCCCGCCTGCTCACCGAAGCCGGGTTGCCGGACGGTGTGTTCAACGTGGTCCAGGGCGACAAGGTGGCGGTCGACGCTTTGTTGCAACACCCGGACATCGAGGCGATTTCCTTTGTCGGCTCGACGCCGATTGCCGAGTACATCCATCAACAAGCGACCTCGCGCGGCAAACGTGTACAGGCGCTGGGCGGGGCGAAGAACCACATGATCGTCATGCCCGATGCGGATCTGGATCAAGCGGCGGATGCCCTGATCGGTGCTGCATATGGTTCGGCCGGTGAGCGCTGCATGGCGATTTCGATTGCCGTGGCCGTCGGTGATGTCGGCGATCAACTGATTGCCAAACTGCTGCCACGCATCGATCAACTTAAGGTTGGCAACGGCATGCAGGGTGACACCGACATGGGGCCACTGGTCACTGCCGAACACAAGGCCAAGGTTGAGGGTTTCATCGATCAGGGCGTGGCCCAGGGCGCGCAACTGATCGTTGACGGACGTCACTTCAAGGTGCCGGGAGCCGAGAACGGCTTCTTTGTTGGCGCGACGCTGTTCGACAACGTCACGACCGACATGAGCATCTACCAACAAGAGATTTTCGGGCCGGTGCTGGGCATCGTGCGCGTGCCGGACTTCGCCAGCGCCGTGGCGCTGATCAACGCCCATGAATTCGGCAACGGCGTGTCCTGCTTCACCAGCGATGGCGGCATCGCACGCTCGTTTGCCCGCAGCATCAAGGTCGGCATGGTCGGCATCAACGTGCCCATTCCCGTACCCATGGCCTGGCATTCATTCGGCGGCTGGAAGCGCTCGCTGTTCGGCGACCACCATGCCTACGGCGAAGAAGGCATCCGTTTCTACAGTCGCTACAAAAGCGTGATGCAGCGCTGGCCCGACAGCATTGCCAAGGGTCCTGAATTCAGCATGCCGACGGCCAAATAATTCACCTGTGCGGAGAACAACAATAATGAGCAAACCCCTGCGTTTCGCCCTGAACCGTATGGTCGCCCCACGTTTGTCCCTGTCTGCGTTCATCGAATTGGCGGTGACCCTCAAGGCCGACGCCATCGAGATCCGCAACGACCTCAAAGGCGTCGAGATCGAGGATGGCACCGCGCCTGGGCTCGTCCGTGAATTGTGCGCGGCCCGGGGCATCACCGTATTGTCGATCAACGCGTTGTATCCGTTCGATGTCTGGAATGACGAGCGCCGCACACAAGCCCGCAAGCTTGCCGCTTATGCCCGAGACTGTGGCGCCCGGGGTTTGGTGATGTGCCCGCTGAACGACCGTGCCGACCCGCGCAGCGAGGCCGAGCGCGCGTCAGGCCTGCGCACGGCGCTGAGTGAACTGGCGCCGATCCTGCGCGATCACGGCATCCTCGGTTTCATCGAGCCGCTGGGCTTCGAGGAATGCTCGCTACGGCGCAAACGCACGGCGGTTGATTCGATCAAGGCGATCGGCGGGCTGGATGTCTTCCGCCTGGTGCATGACACCTTTCATCATCACCTGGCCAGCGAACATGAATTCTTTCCCGAGCTGACCGGGCTGGTGCACATCTCCGGTGTCGAAGATGCCGAGGCGCCGCTGGCGACCATCCGCGACGGGCATCGGGTGCTGGTGGGCGAGGGCGACATTCTCGGCAACGCGGCGCAAATCGACACCTTGCTCAGCAGCGGCTACAGCGGCTACCTGTCGTTCGAGCCCTTTGCCGACAGCGTCCATGGGCTGGTGGATATCCAATCGGCAATCGGCGCCAGCATGGATCACCTGCAGAAATCCCAAGGTTAAGGGAAATCCCCCCTGTGGGAGCGAGCCTGCTCGCGAAGCGGTGTGTCAGGCGACATCAATGCTGGATGTACCGCCGTCTTCGCGAGCAGGCTCGCTCCCACAAGGTTTCTTCGTGTATTGAAGGATCGGTTATGACCACAACAAGACTGACCATGGCCCAGGCCCTGGTGAAATTCCTCGATAACCAGTACATCGAGGTCGATGGCGTCCAGAGCAAATTCGTCGCCGGGATCTTTACCATTTTCGGCCACGGTAATGTGCTGGGTCTGGGGCAAGCCCTGGAGCAGGACAGCGGCGACCTGATCGTCCATCAGGGCCGCAACGAACAAGGCATGGCTCACGCCGCCATCGGTTTCGCCAAGCAACACCTGCGGTGCAAGATCTACGCCTGTACCTCATCCGTGGGGCCAGGCGCGGCGAACATGCTGACCGCTGCCGCAACGGCCACCGCCAACCGTATTCCCTTGCTGTTGTTGCCCGGTGACGTTTACGCCTGCCGTCAACCAGACCCGGTGTTGCAACAGATCGAACAGTTCCATGACCTGAGCATCAGCACCAATGATGCGTTCAAGGCGGTGAGCAAATACTGGGATCGCATCAACCGTCCCGAGCAGTTGATGACAGCGGCGATCCACGCCATGCGCGTGCTCACCGACCCCGCCGAAACCGGTGCCGTCACCCTGGCCTTGCCGCAAGACGTGCAGGCCGAGGCGTATGACTATCCTGATTACTTCCTGCAAAAACGCGTGCACCGCCTCGAGCGCCGTCCGGCCTCTGAAGCGATGCTCGGCGATGCCGTGGCGCTGTTCAAAGGCAAGCGCAAACCGCTGATCATCTGTGGCGGTGGAGTCAAATACTCGGGTGCCAACGCGGCGTTGCAGGCCTTTGCCGAACGTTTCGATATTCCTTTCGCCGAAACCCAGGCTGGCAAGAGCGCGGTGGTGTCCGGCCATCCGTTGAACGTCGGCGGGATCGGCGAAACCGGTTGCCTGGCGGCGAACCTGTTGGCCAGGGACGCGGATTTGATCATTGGCGTAGGCACCCGCTACAGCGATTTCACCACCGCGTCGAAATCCTTGTTCAAACACCCGGACGTGCAATTTCTCAACCTCAATATCAGTCCGTGCGACGCCCTGAAACTCGACGGCGTGCAACTGCTGGCAGATGCCAAAACCGGTTTGCTGGCGCTGGCCGAAGCACTGGGTGATTACCGCTCCAGCTGGGGCGATCAACCTGGTGAAGCCAAGGCGCAATTGGACGAGGAAGTCGACCGCATCTATCAGGTCGAGTACCAGACCCAGGACTTCGTCCCGGAAATCAACGACCACCTGGACCCGGCGGTGCTGCGCGAATTCATCGAGCTGACCGGTTCCTGCCTGACCCAGAGCCGGGTGCTCGGTGTGCTTAACGAGACCCTGGCCGATGATGCCGTGATCGTCGCCGCTGCCGGCAGCTTGCCTGGCGACCTGCAGCGCAGCTGGCGCAGCAAGGGCGTGAACACCTATCACGTCGAGTACGGTTATTCGTGCATGGGGTATGAGGTGAACGCCGCATTGGGCGTGAAGCTCGCCGAACCTGAGCGCGAGGTCTACGCGCTGGTGGGCGACGGCTCCTACATGATGCTGCACTCGGAACTGGCAACCTCGATCCAGGAACGTCGCAAGATCAACGTGGTGCTGCTGGATAACATGACCTTCGGCTGCATCAACAATCTGCAAATGGAACATGGCATGGACAGCTTCGGCACCGAGTTCCGCTTCCGCAATCCTGAAACCGGCAAGCTCGATGGCGGCTTTGTGCCGGTGGATTTTGCCATGAGCGCGGCGGCTTACGGCTGCAAGACCTACAAGGTGAACACGGTTGAAGCGCTGCGGGCCGCGTTGGCCGATGCGCGTTTGCAGACAGTGTCGACGCTGATCGACATCAAGGTCTTGCCCAAGACCATGATTCACAAATACCTGTCCTGGTGGCGGGTCGGCGTGGCGCAAGTCTCCACCAGCGCGCGGACCGATGCGGTGGCCAAGACCCTGAACGAACGACTGGCCAAGGCCCGTCAGTACTGATTGCCCTGAATCGAACAACAAGGAGTCCTTTCATGTCATCGCTTACCCATTCGTTGCGCTTAGGCGTCATCGGCACCGGGGCCATCGGCCAGGACCACATCCGTCGTTGCAGCCAGACCTTGCTCAACAGCCAGGTCGTCGCGGTCACCGACATCAATTTGCAGCAAGCGGCCAAGGTCGTAGCCGATCTGAAACTGACCGCCGAGGTCTATCCGGACGGCCACGCGCTGATCAAGGCGCCGGAAGTCGAGGCGATCCTCGTCACTTCCTGGGGGCCGAGCCACGAAGAGTTTGTGCTGGCGGCGATTGCGGCGGGCAAACCGGTGTTCTGCGAGAAACCGCTGGCGGTCACCGCTGAAGGCTGCCGCAGGATCGTCGAGGCCGAAGTGGCCCACGGCAAGCGGCTGGTACAGGTCGGTTTCATGCGTCCGTACGATGAAGGTTATCGGGCATTGAAAGCGGTGATCGACAGCGGTCAGATCGGCGAGCCGCTGATGCTGCATTGCGCCCATCGCAACCCGACCGTGGGTGAAAACTACAAGACCGACATGGCGATCACCGACACGCTGATCCACGAACTGGACGTGCTGCGATGGTTGCTCGATGACGATTACGTTTCGGTGCAAGTGGTATTCCCGCGCAAGACCAGCAAGGCTCTCGCGCATTTGAAAGATCCACAGATCGTGCTGCTGGAAACCGCCAAGGGCACGCGCATCGATGTGGAAGTGTTCGTCAATTGCCAGTACGGCTACGACATCCAATGCGAAGTGGTGGGGGAGACGGGCATCGCCAAACTGCCGGAGCCGTCGCAGGTTCAGTTGCGCAGTGGAGCGAAGCTCTCCAATGCGATTCTGATGGACTGGAAGGACCGGTTCATTGCGGCCTATGACGTCGAGTTGCAGGCGTTCATCGATGGCGTGCGGGCCGGTCAGGTAGGCGGGCCATCGGCGTGGGACGGTTTTGCCGCTGCCGTCGCCGCAGATGCGTGTATCGAAGCGCAGAACAGCGGCCAGATCGTCAAAGTCGCACTCCCAGAGCGCCCCCATTTCTACGGCTGACCCCGATTCCCTGTGGGAGCGAGCCTGCTCGCGAAAGCGGTGTGTCAGACAACATCAATATTGACGGTTGCGCCGCCTTCGCGAGCAGGCTCGCTCCCACAAGGACCGCGTGTATCCAGTAGGCGGCTCACATAACAAAAAGAAGGAGTTGAGTCATGCGTATCGGACTTGTCGGTTACGGCCATGGTGGCCGGTTTTTTCATGCTCCGCTGATCAGCAGTTTGCCGGCGGCGACCTTCGTGGGTGTGGTTACCCGCTCCGCCGAGCGCCGGCAACTGCTGGCCGCGGAGCATCCCGGTGTACCGGCCTTCGACAGCATTGGCCAACTGGTCGAAGCCGGTGTCGATGTGCTGGTGGTGTCCACGCCGCTCAAAGGTCGCCCGGCACTGGTGCTCGACGCCATCGAACACGGCGTGGCGGTGGTCAGCGACAAGCCGTTCGCCGCCGATACGCAACAGGCGCAAACCCTGATCACCATGGCCGAACGTCAGGGCGTGCAATTGAGCGTCTACCAGAACCGGCGCTGGGATTCGGATTTTCTCACCGTGCGCAAACTCATTGAGTCCGGTGCGTTGGGTCAGGTCACCCGTTTCGAATCGCGGATCGAGCGCTATTCGCCGCAGTCAGTGAACAACAGCAGCGGCGGCGGTTTCCTGCGCGATCTGGGCAGCCACCTGGTGGATCAGGCCCTGCTCCTGTTCGGCCCCGTCACCCGGGTGTATGCCGAACTGGATTACGCCGAAAAAGGCCAGACCTTCGACAACGGCTTTTTCATGTCCCTGACCCATGCCAACGGCGTGATTTCACACTTGGGGGGCAGTTGCCTGCAAAACACCCCCGGCCCGCGTTTTCGCGTGACCGGCACCCAAGGCTGCTACAGCGTCGATGGTCTGGACGGGCAGGAGGCGTCGGCCCTTGCCGGGCTCACCCCCAAATCCGAGGGCGAGCGCTGGGGCGTCGAGGAGCACCGTCGCTGGGGCTGGTTCGAGCAGGGTGAGGTACGCGAACGGGTGCCGTCCGAGCGCGGCTGCTGGAACCAGTTCTATTTACAGCTGAAAACCTCGTTACAGAGCGGTGGCCCACTGCCGGTCGAGGCCCGTGATGCACTGGCGACTACCCACGTACTAGACGCTGCGCGACTCAGTTTTGAGCGTCATCAAGTAGTGGCATTGGGCCCGTTCGAGAGCCATGGAATGAAATCAGAAAAAAATTCTAAAATCGGTTGATGTAGAAAATATTTTCCAATAAAGTCATTTCCAGCGAACTGCTTCGCACAACGTTTCAACACTTTTCCTGCTTGTCCGCTTACTGAAATCGTCACGCCTCATCCATAAAACCAACAAAAATGTGGAGAAAGACTTTTCATGAAGACCAAGATCCGTTTCGCCTCTCTCGCTTTGTCCCTGATGTTCGCCAGCGGCGCCGTGCTGGCCGATGTGAAGATCGGTGTCAGCATGTCCCAGTTCGATGACACCTGGCTGACCTACCTGCGTGAATCCATGGACAAGAAAGCCAAGTCTTACCCCGACGGCGTCCAGCTGCAATTCGAAGACGCCCGCAGCGACGTGGTCAAGCAACTGAGCCAGGTCGAAAGCTTCATCAGCCAGAAAGTCGATGCCATCGTGGTCAATCCGGTGGATACAGCCGCTACCAAAAAAATCACTGAAGCCGCGGTGAAGGCCGGCATTCCGCTGGTCTACGTCAATCGCCGTCCCGATGACCTGAACCTGCCCAAAGGCGTGGTGACTGTCGCTTCCAACGACCTGGAGGCCGGTGAAATGCAAATGCAGTACCTGGCCGACAAGATGGGCGGCAAGGGCGATATCGTGATTTTGCTGGGTGACCTGGCGAACAACTCCACCACCAACCGCACCAAGGGCGTCAAAGAGGTGCTGGCCAAATACCCGAACATCAAGATCGAGCAAGAGCAGAGCGGTATCTGGCTGCGGGATAAAGGCATGACCCTGGTCAACGACTGGCTGACCCAGGGCCGCAAGTTCGACGCGATCGTCTCCAACAACGATGAGATGGCCATTGGTGCCGCGATGGCGCTTCAACAGGCGGGCGTCGAAAAAGGCAGCGTGTTGATTGCGGGTGTCGACGGTACGCCAGATGGTTTGAATGCCGTGAAGAAAGGTTCGCTGGCCGCTTCCGTGTTCCAGGACGCCAAGGGACAGGCCGACGGCTCCATCGATACCGCCGTGAAAATGGCGAAAAACGAGCCGGTCGAATCGGCTGTCTGGGTGCCGTTTCGCCTGATCACGCCGCAAAACGTTGACCAGTTCAAATAGTCCATCCGTTCGATAACAACAATAAACACGCAAGGTTGCGACGCGACCTTGCTGATGGAGTACCTGATCATGTTCGCTTCAGCGACTGCTTCGAGCACCCCGTTGGTGGGTGTCCAGCCAACTGCAACGCCTGTCGATGAGCCGTACCTGCTGGAGATCATCAACGTCAGCAAGGGTTTTCCCGGTGTGGTGGCCTTGTCCGACGTACAACTGCGGGTGCGTCCCGGTTCCGTGCTGGCGCTGATGGGTGAAAACGGCGCAGGCAAATCCACCTTGATGAAAATCATCGCCGGCATCTACCAGCCGGATGCCGGCGAGTTGCGCCTGCGGGGTAAGCCGGTGGTCTTCGAAACACCCCTGGCGGCGCTCCAGGCCGGGATCGCGATGATCCACCAGGAACTCAACCTGATGCCGCACATGAGCATCGCCGAAAACATCTGGATCGGCCGTGAGCAGCTCAACGGTTTCCACATGATCGACCACCGCGAAATGCACCGCTGCACAGCGAAACTGCTGGAGCGCCTGCGGATCAATCTCGACCCGGAGGAGCTGGTAGGCAACCTGAGCATCGCCGAACGGCAGATGGTCGAGATCGCCAAGGCGGTGTCCTACGACTCCGACATCCTGATCATGGACGAACCGACCTCGGCCATCACCGAGAAGGAAGTCGCCCATCTGTTCTCGATCATTGCCGACCTGAAAAGCCAGGGCAAAGGCATCATCTACATCACGCACAAAATGAACGAAGTGTTCAGCATCGCCGACGAAGTGGCAGTGTTCCGCGATGGCGCCTACATCGGTCTGCAACGGGCCGACAGCATGGACGGCGACAGCCTGATCTCGATGATGGTGGGGCGCGAGCTGAGCCAGTTGTTCCCGGTGCGTGAGAAGCCGATCGGCGATCTGCTGCTGTCGGTGCGTGACCTCAAGCTGGACGGTATTTTCAAGGACGTCTCCTTCGACCTGCATGCCGGAGAGATCCTGGGCATCGCCGGTTTGATGGGGTCGGGGCGGACCAATGTCGCCGAGGCGATTTTCGGCATCACGCCAAGCGACGGTGGCGAGATCCGGCTCGACGGCGAGGTGGTGCGCATCAGTGATCCGCACATGGCGATCGAGAAGGGCTTCGCGCTGTTGACTGAAGATCGCAAGCTCAGTGGCCTGTTCCCATGCCTGTCAGTGCTGGAAAACATGGAAATGGCGGTACTGCCCCATTACGTCGGTAACGGCTTCATTCAACAGAAAGCCCTGCGCGCACTGTGTGAAGACATGTGCAAAAAGCTGCGGGTGAAAACACCGTCGCTGGAGCAATGCATCGACACGCTTTCCGGTGGTAACCAGCAGAAAGCCTTGCTGGCGCGCTGGTTGATGACCAACCCACGAATCCTGATTCTCGACGAGCCGACCCGCGGTATCGATGTCGGCGCCAAGGCCGAGATTTACCGGCTCATCGCCTGCCTCGCCAGCGAAGGCATGGCGGTGATCATGATTTCCTCGGAGCTGCCGGAAGTGCTCGGCATGAGCGACCGGGTGATGGTCATGCACGAGGGCGACCTGATGGGCACCCTCGACCGCTTCGAGGCAACTCAGGAGCGCGTGATGCAATTGGCCTCGGGCATGTCCGCGGTTCATTAAGTCAAGGGCGAGCACAGGTGAAAGGGGATTGTGTGGCGAGGGAGCTTGCTCCCGCTGGGCAGCGAAGCGGCCCCAAAAAAATGGGACTGCTGCGCAGTCCAACGGGAGCAAGCTCCCTCGCCCCAGGCAAGCGGCCTGGCCACACGAAATTCATATGAAGGGTGAATGGTTATGAACGCGATACTGGAAAACAAACCGGCAACGGCACCGGTCAAGAGTCGCCGGCGCTTTCCGACCGAGCTGAGCATCTTCCTGGTGCTGATTGGCATCGGCCTGGTGTTCGAACTGTTCGGCTGGATCGTGCGCGACCAGAGTTTTTTGATGAACTCCCAGCGGCTGGTATTGATGATCCTGCAAGTGTCGATCATCGGCCTGCTGGCGATCGGCGTGACCCAGGTGATCATCACCACCGGCATCGACCTGTCGTCGGGCTCGGTGCTGGCCTTATCGGCGATGATCGCTGCCAGCCTGGCGCAGACCTCGGATTTCGCTCGGGCGGTATTCCCGTCGCTGACCGACTTGCCGGTGTGGATTCCAGTGATTGCCGGGCTCGGTGTCGGGCTGCTGGCGGGGGCAATCAACGGCAGCATCATTGCCATCACCGGGATTCCACCGTTCATTGCCACCTTGGGCATGATGGTCTCGGCTCGTGGCCTGGCGCGTTACTACACCGAAGGCCAGCCGGTGAGCATGCTGTCGGATTCCTACACGGCCATCGGTCACGGCGCGATGCCGGTGATCATTTTTCTGGTGGTGGCGGTGATCTTCCATATCGCGCTGCGCTACACCAAGTACGGTAAATACACCTACGCCATCGGCGGCAACATGCAGGCGGCGCGTACGTCGGGTATTAACGTCAAGCGCCATCTGGTCATCGTCTACAGCATCGCCGGGTTGCTGGCGGGACTGGCGGGCGTGGTCGCTTCGGCCCGTGCCGCCACCGGGCAGGCCGGGATGGGCATGTCCTATGAACTGGATGCCATTGCCGCGGCGGTCATCGGCGGTACCAGCCTGGCAGGCGGAGTAGGGCGCATCACCGGCACGGTCATCGGTGCACTGATCCTCGGGGTGATGGCCAGCGGGTTCACTTTCGTCGGGGTCGATGCCTACATCCAGGACATTATCAAGGGCTTGATCATCGTGGTCGCGGTGGTCATCGACCAGTACCGCAACAAGCGCAAACTCAAGCGCTGACATTGACTGCAAGCTATTGCACAAGGGGACCAGGCACTGCGTAGCCTGGCTTCCTTGTGTAAGCGTGCACCCTGGACGTGCGTCAGGTTAGAAGACGTTCACTCCCACCCGTAATCGAGCGCAGGGTTGATTGGCGGAAAACATTCCAGTGTGGCCAGATCCAGCAACGTGAAGTAACCATTCTTCCAGCCCGCCGTATCTATGTGGTAGACATTCCCGAGTATGACCGGCTGCCTGAGTGGCGTATGGCCCACGATCACGGCCCGCACGCCGTCAACACCGGCGTGGTTTTCGTCAGTCAAGCGCTTGCGCGACCACTGAAGGATGGCGGCAATGTGGTCGACCTCTCTCACTGATCCAGAAAGCCCTGTAATCATTTCTCCCCAGCTTGCGCGCGGAACGTCGGCGTGCACGATGCCGATCAGGCCCTGTGCGGTCTCGACTTCGATCACCAGAGGCAAGTCCTGAAAGAGGCTGGCGTAGCTGCCTTGCTCGATGCTCGACAGCCCGTAGAACCACGCGCCACCATTGAGCAAGTGCAGGCTGCATTCATAGCTGATGGGGCCGGCGGCGTGTGAATCAACAGCCATCTGCTCATGGTTGCCACGCACCGCATGGAACCAGGGCTTGCGCAGCAGCCATTCATCGACATCCAGCGATTCAGGCCCGCGGTCAACCAGATCGCCGACGCTGAACAGGCGGTCGACGGCAGGATTGAATTCGGCCGCCTCCAGCGCCGCTTGCAGCCGGGTGAAGTGACCGTGAATGTCGCCGACCGCGAGATCCCGGCCCACCGTATTGGCGGCGAAGTGCTTCACGCGCGACACCTCGGTAGTTTCGGACATTGGACACTCCGATGCAGCAGGCGGCCAGGTTATCGCGTTGGCAATGATGGCCTTGGCATCAGCGGCCCATGGCCAAGCGTTCCCTTGAATTCTGGCATAGCTTGGCCTTGCCCGCTGCTGGCCGATGAGACCGCTGTGGTCTTCTTTCGCGCAAATATACAAACTACAGTTGCCCTCTTTAATACAGGCAATCATAGTTATTCTTGGTAATTAGTCTCGCTTTCAACATATTTCTGGCGCCAAATATTTACACTATAAAAGTTGATCGAAAAGCGATTGGTCTTAGTGCGATTTATTCATACGCATTGCTGTAACTTCAGCCATAAGTATCAAAGCGTCCAACTAGAGCAAGAGGCGAGGAGTACTGCAACCCGACAAAAGACAAAATACTGACAACAAAAAACAGTCACATTCTCCCTATTAAGTCGGTGATACATCATGATCAAGATCATGGCCTTCTTTTTAATAGGAGCTGTAACTGCAGGATGCAATGGCATTGTAAAGCCCGACTTTTCGGGGCCTGCCAATGATTCATACTTTTTAGTCTTTTCAGGCTTTCCTCTGCCGTATGTGTACATGGCCTCGGCCGTGCAATGGAACGATGACTACGCCGTCACCACCCGTCACACGCCGTTCATCGCCAACGTGAAGTACAGTTGCAGCACTAACTGCGACCTTGTCTTCATCAAGCATAAAGCCAACGGCCGCTACCCCTCATGGCGCGCTCCGCGTGTGGGCGAGAGCATTACGGCAGTGGGGGTGAGTCCTTACCTGGTGACCACTACCGGGAAAGGCAAGGTGTATCAAACGCCGTTCGTCAACGCCGACGAGAACAGCGGTGATCTCTACGGCATCCATGACGCCCCGCTGGTCAAGGGGATGTCCGGTGGGCCGGTCATTGCCAATGACGGCAGTGTTGTCGGCATCAATATTGGTTTCCACTCAACCACATTGAATGATGTGAGCAATAACGCCGGGGTAAAGGACGCTGAGAGGATCAGTATCTTTATCCCTTACTCGATCATTCAACGCGAGTGGGGGATGTTGCAGGCAAAGCTTAACGATCAGCGCGGCACGCAGTATGTTGCGAAGTGATTTTCCGTTGGCACCCAATTGGCCTTGGAATCATCACTTTTTCGGCGATTTACCGCTGGAGGGGATATGCAAGTAAGACATCACGCTTTCGGTCAGTTCGGTCGCCAGCTTGACGGCTTCTTTATTACGAGCCATCACACCCGCCACTAATCCTTCGATCAAGGCGAGCACGGCGATGTTGGAACTGGTCATTACCGGATGATCGGCGGGGGCAAACAACACGTGTTCGGCAATACTGGTCAGCGGCGAGGCGGGTGAGTCGGTGATTGCCAGCACCGAGGCGCCGCGCTCGTTTGCAAAACGCGCGAGTTGCAGGGTGTCGAGGGAATAGCGCGGCAGGGAGATTGCCAGCAACACGTCTTGATCGGTGATGGCGGCCAGACGGTAAGCGGCGTTTTCGTTGCCGCCCTCCATGCTGATGGCGGTGGCGTCCGCACAGAACGGCATCAGTGTCGAGGCGGCAAGCCCGGCGAAGTAGACGCTGTTGCCAAAGCCCAGGATGTAAATCTTGCGAGCGTTGATCAGACGGGTGACGAACGCTTCAAAGGTGTCTGCGTGGTTGTTGGTGGCGGCCGTGGCGAGGTTGCTGGTGGCGCTCTGGATTTGCTCATGCAGGCCAAAGGCGCCGCCAGGACGATGGGCCAGTTCGTTTCGCAGTTTGTCGACCGGCGACACCATCTGCTGCAACGTCGCGACCAGCTCGGCTTTCATGCCGGTGTAGCCACCCAGGTTCAGCGCCTTGGTCAAACGATTGACCGCTGCTGGCGAGGTGGATGTTTCATGAGCCATTTCTTCGATCGTCAGCGTCGCGGCCCTGAGCGGATGACGCAGGATAAAATCCGCCACCTTGCGCAATGACGGCGGTAAGTCGGGAACGATTTCCGCGAGTTTGCGCATCACTGGAGCGGCATAGACCGTGGTGTTTTTCGAAGGAGTCGGCATATCCGGTTCAACACTTCCTGAGGGTTGGGGCTGGGGCTGGCGCATAACCTGTGGGAGCGTGCGGGCGGCGCTCCCACAGGGTGCTGCGCAGGCTGGAGTGTATCCGAAGCCGTCTCTTGCGGTGAGCGGGGCGGGTTGATTATTTCAAGCTGCCGGACAGAAACTGCTGGAGGCGCTCGGATTGCGGTTTGACCAGCACTTCGCGCGGATCGCCACGTTCCTCGACCTGGCCTTTATGCAGGAACACCAACTGATTCGATACTTCCCGTGCAAAACCCATTTCGTGGGTCACGACCACCATGGTGCGGCCTTCGAGTGCCAGGTCCTGCATGACTTTGAGCACTTCGCCGACCAGCTCGGGGTCGAGTGCCGAAGTCGGTTCGTCGAATAACATCACTTCAGGTTCCATGGCCAGCGCGCGGGCAATGGCCACACGCTGTTGCTCACCGCCGGACATGTGAGCCGGCCAGGCGTCCATGCGGTGCGCCACGCCGACTTTGTTCAGGTAGTACTCGGCTTTTTCCCGCGCTTGTTTCTTGTTCACACCCAGCACATGCACCGGCGCTTCCATGACGTTTTCAAGGGCACTCATGTGCGACCAGAGGTTGAAGTGCTGAAACACCATCGACAGTCGCGAACGCATGCGTTGCAGTTGCTTGGGTTCGGCCGCCTTGAGCCCGCCGAGTTTGTTGGTCACCAGTTTGAGTTGTTCGCCGTTGAGCACGATGTTGCCGGCGTTGGGTTGCTCCAGCAGGTTGATGCAGCGCAGGAAGGTACTTTTGCCTGAACCGCTGGAGCCGATGATGCTGATGACGTCGCCGGCTTTCGCCTCCAGGGACACGCCCTTGAGCACTTCGTGGCTGCCGTAGCTTTTGTGAAGGTCCTGAATTTCAAGCTTGTACATGGGTTCAACTCTCTGGAATCAGTCGCTGAGCAAGCGGCCTTGGCGGATGGGGGTACGGCCGGCCACTTTGGCCAGCCACAAGCCAGGCTGGGCAAAACGCAGTCGTTCGCGGGCATACAGGATGCCGTCAGTGCTGGCGCGCACCACGCTGTGCAGGTCAGTCAGCGGGTCGATGACTTCGAACAGCGGATCGCCGACCCTGACGTGGGCGCCCAACGGTTGCAAATAGCTCACCACCCCCGGGTGCGGCGCATAGGCGTATTGCGCACCGGCGAAGGGGGTCGCTTCACAACGGCTCGGCGGGGCGTCAGGCCAGTCACCACTGATCAGGCCTTGCTCGGCGAGATAGCCGAGAATGGCCTGCGCGCTCTCGACGCATTGCTCGCGTTCGGTGTCGGCCATGCCGCGCAGTTCGATGGTGGTCGCGACGCACGCCAGCGGAATATTGGCTTCGGGAAATCGCTCGGCCAGTTGCAGCCAGGGAATGGCGCAGGCTTCGTCGAAGGCGTTACCTCCCGCCGCCTCGGCCAGCAGGGCAACGCCAGCGCCCAGGCGGGCGGCCAATGAGTGCAAGCGTGGCCAGTTTTGCGGCATCGCATACAGCAGCATGATCGACTCGAAGTCGCAGTGCAGGTCCAGCACCACGTCGGCATCACAGGCATGTTGCATCAACAGGCGCCGCAGGCCATCGAGTTCCGATGTCGGTGGTGACATGTTGGTGAGGGCATCGCTCATGGCGCGACGGATCAGCGCGATGTTGCTGTTGCTATCGTCTCCCAGTCGACCTTCCAGCATCGGTACCACGGCTTCGGCGAGCTCCGGGAAGTCGCGATTGAAATTCTTCCCGCTGGAAAACTCAAAACGCCCTTGATGGGTGGCCTGGAACATCTGTGCGATGCCGATCGGATTGGCCATCGGCACCAACTCGATCACGCCGGTCAGGCGACCTTGTTCTTCCAGCGCTCGCAGGCGGCGCTTGAGTTCGACGGCGACGCGCATCCCCGGTAGCTCGTCGGCGTGCAGCGAGGCCTGGATGTAGGCCTTGCGCGGGCCGCTGCCAAAACGAAACAGCGCGAGCGATCGCTCCGTGCCCGAGGCACTCCACGGCAAGCGGTATTGAATGTGTTCCATAAAACTCCTTAGTGCTTGCGCGGTGCCAGATAGGCCAGCCAGCGGCGCTCGGCCAGCTTGAACAGGCGAACCAGGATGAAGGTCAGGGCCAGGTAGATGAGGCCGGCAGTGATGAACGCTTCGAACGGCAGATAAAACCGCGAACTGACCGTTCGCGCGGCGCCGGTGATATCCACCAGCGTGACGATCGACGCCAGGCTGGTGGTTTGCAGCATCATCAGTACTTCGTTGCTGTACTGCGGCAGCGCCCGACGCAAGGCGGACGGCAGGAGAATGCGGCGGTACAAGGTAACGCGCGACATGCCCATGGCTTTGGCGGCTTCGATCTCGCCGTGTGACGTGGACTTCAAACTGCCGGCCAGGAGTTCCGCGCTATAGGCACTGGTATTGATCGCGAAGGCCAGGCAGGCACAAAAGGTGGCACTGGACAGGTAAGGCCAGAGCGCGCTTTGGCGTACCGCTTCGAACTGCGCCAACCCGTAATAGATCAGGAACAGTTGCACCAGCATCGGCGTGCCGCGAATCACGTAGGTGTAGAGCCAGGCCGGAAAGTTGATCAACGGTGATCGCGATACCCGCATCAGCGCCAGCGGAATCGCCAGCACCAGGCCAACGGCCAGGGAAATCAGCAGCACTTTCAGGGTCACCCATACGCCACTGTAATACAGCGGCAGGTTCTCCCAGATCAGGTTGTAGTCGAGAATCATGGGTGGGCTCCCGGTTACAGTTCGGCGGCTTTGATGCCGACCGAGTAGTGTTTTTCCAGACAGCGCAGGACCAGCAATGACACGCTGGTCAGCATCAGGTAGAGCGCGGCAACCGCGAGGAAAAACGTGAATGGCTCATGGGTGGCGTCCGCTGCGTTTTTGGCTTTGAACATCATGTCCTGCAAGCCGATGACCGAGATCAGCGCGGTGGATTTGGTCAGCACCAACCAGTTGTTGGTGAAGCCGGGAATGGCGAAACGAATCATCTGCGGCACCAGAATCCGCCAGAACACCTGGGCACCACCCATGCCATACGCCGCACCGGCTTCGGCCTGGCCTTTAGGGATCGCCATGAAGGCACCCCGAAAGGTTTCCGAGAGGTAGGCACCAAAAATGAAGCCCATGGTGCACACGCCGGCGATAAAGGGATTGATGTCGATGTAGCGGGTGTAACCGAGTGCGAGGGCAATGCGGTTCACCAGATCCTGGCCGCCGTAGAAGATCAGCAGGATCAACACCAGGTCGGGAATACCGCGAATCAGGGTGGTGTAGCCTTCGCCCAGTATCGCCAGCCATTTGAACGGCGATAAACGAAAGGCGGCGCCGATCAGGCCCAGGGCAATCGCCATGGACATGGAGATCAGGGCCAGGTTAATGGTCAGCCAGGCGCCATCGAGAATGCTCGATCCGTAGCCGTGGAGCATGATGAAATTCCTCAAGCGAGCGCCCGCAGGCGCACGAGAAAAGCCAAACGTGGCGCCCGCAGGGGCCGACGCCAGGGTTTCGGGTAACGGCTTATTCGCCGTAGATATCGAAGGCGAAGTACTTGGCCATCACTTGCTGGTACTTGCCATTGGTGCGGATGGCGTCAATCGCTGCACTCAAGCGTGCAACGTTCGCCGTGTCGCCTTTGCGCACCGCGATCCCGGCGCCCCTGCCGAAGTATTTCGGGTCGTTGATGTCCGGTCCTGTCAGGGCGAAACCTTTGCCTAACGGCGTTTTGATAAAGCTCTCATCGGTGTTGACGATGTCGGCGAGCGTGGCGTCCAGTCGACCCGACGCCAAGTCGAGGAAGGCTTCATTCTGCGAGGAGTAGCGCACCACCTCGACGCCGGCTTTCACCAACTGCTCGGTAGCGAAGCGGTCGTAGGTCGAGGAGCGTTGCACGCCGACTTTCTTGCCCTTGAGATCGACCAGCGGGTCGTTGATCACGTTGCCGGCCTTGATCGCGAACTTGCCCGGTGTGTGGTAGTACTTTTTGCTGAAGTCGACCGACTTCATCCGGTCTTCGGTGATCGACATCGACGACAGCACCGCATCGATCTTGCGCACTTTCAGCGACGGGATCATGCCGTCGAACTCCTGGATGACCCACTCGCATTTGACCTTCATTTCCTCGCACAGCGCGTTGCCGATGTCGTAGTCGAAACCACTGACGTTGCCCTCTGGCGTCTTGAAGGAGAAGGGCGGGTAGGCGGCTTCGATACCGATACGCAGGCTGTCTTCGTCGGCGTGGGCCAGAAAGCTTGCGGCGCACAGTGCCAGGGCACCTAGAAGTTCTGTCTTGTTCATATTGTTGACTCCTTGGATGGGGGATGACGCGGAGATATAAATGACATATAAAATTTCATAAATCAATAATGTGAAAATAAACGTATCAATGCGAGGCGATAAAAGGTGCATGGATGGGCATGTAATCGCAGCCATGCCACCGAACCTTCAAACGAAAAAAGGGGCGCGGAAAACGCTAATGCCAGTCAGTCAAGGTGTAAAACCTGTGGGAGCGAGCCTGCTCGCGAAAGCAGCCTGTCAGGCAACGCAGGTGTTGGCTGTGCAGCCGCCTTCGCGAGCAGGGATTGGGTGGGTTGGTGGTGCAGGGGGGGCGCTCAGAACCGATCCAATCGATACGCCTCAACCGCCGGCAATGCATGAACCTCAGTGGGGCTTGCAGGCAATACCATCCGGCCAATCAGCTCAGCCGTAACCGCCGCTTGAGTCAGCCCCAAATGCTGATGACCAAACGCAAGCAACACCTTGCCGTCGCACACCCGATCAATAATCGGCAATGAGTCAGGCAGCGAAGGACGAAACCCCATCCAGGGGGTTGCAGCCTCAGCATTCAGATCACGCTTGAACAGGCCTTTGCTCAATCGGTGCAACTGCCAGGCGCGTTCCATGTTCGGAGGGCTGTCGAGGCCGGCGAATTCGACGGTGCCGGCCAGCCTCAGGCCGTCGGCCATGGGAGTCATGATGAATTTGCGTTCCAGCGAGGTGACGGCGAAAGGCAGGCGCTGGTGTTCATTGGGTAGCATCAGGTGATAGCCGCGTTCGGTGTCCAGGGGCACTTTTTTGCCGGTCAGCGCGGCGGTCAGTCTGGCGGAGTGAGCGCCGCAGGCGATGAGGACCTGGCGGGCAGTCAGGCTGCCTTGGTGGGTGAGCAGTGACACGCCGTGCTCCTGCACACGCCCGCCCATCACCTGATGTTTGATGAACTGCACGCCGCTGGCCTTGGCCGCTTTCACCAATTCGCCAACGACGCGGTAGGGGTCCAGGAAGTGCCCGGTGCGCGGGAAGAACAGCCCGCCCTGAACGTGCTCGCTCAGCTGCGGGGCAACCTCACGCACTGCGCTCGCCTGCCATAAATCGACGGGCACTGCTTGATGGCGCATGCGTGCCTGTAACGCGTCGATTGCCGGTCGCGAGTCGGGGTGCTCGAACACCAGCAGCGAGCCATCCTCTTTCAGCAGGTCCGGACGGGCAATCGTTTCGAGCAGCCGTTGCCAGGCGCCAAGGCTGCTTTCGTTGAGTGCGCGAATGCCGGCCACGGTGCGCTGGAAAGGTGCCGGTCGCAGGTTCAGCAACAAACGGGTGAACCACGGTAATGCCCGGGGCATGTATCTCCAGTCCAGGCGCAACGGCCCCATGGGGTCCATGAGCATCGCCGGCAGACGCTTGAGGATGGACAGGTCGGCGATGGGAAACACTTGCTCGGTGGCCAGATGCCCGGCGTTGCCGAATGAAGCCCCGTGCCCCGGATCCTGATGATCGATGACCACCACCCGCTTTCCCTGGCGTGCAAGCCGAAGGGCGCAGGCGACGCCGATGATGCCGGCGCCGACCACGGCGATGTCCGCGGGGTTTTGCGTATTGCCTGAATTAAGGGACGTCATGTTCCTGGGCTTCTGTTGGGTCATCCAGCAAAAGGTGCGCATCGGCGCACCACGATGTGATCGAGTCGGGTGTCAGACCAGGTTCTGCTCTTTCGACCAGTTCGCGTACCACTGGCGGAACAACCCGTACTGGGTCTCGGCGTAACGACGCTGGGCATCGCTGAGTGCATCGGTCTCGTTGAAGTGCAAGGTGTATTGCTGGTCGCCATTGAGCACCATCAGATGCTTGTAATAGAGCACCAGGTCGCAGCCCTCGTCGAAGGACGACAACACCGCCAATGCAGACTCCAGTTCGCGCGCCAGACGGCGAGCCTTGGCGTCACCTTTGGCCGCCTGCTTGCTCAGGGCCACCAGTTGCAGCACCTCGCGCGGCAGTGCGTTGCCCACGCCGGTGATGGCACCGGTGGCGTTGCAGTTGACGAAACCGTGCACCACCTGGGTATCGACGCCCACCATGAGGGTCAGATCATCGTCCCTGGAGGTGATGTTCTCGGCGGCGTAGCGCAGGTCGGCGGCACCGCCGAACTCCTTGAAGCCGATCAGGTTCGGATGCTCTCGGCGCAGTTCGAAGAACAGATCGGCACGGGTGGCGAAGCCGTAGTAAGGACTGTTGTAGATCACTGCCGGTAGATTCGCTGCGGCGTTCAGGATGGCGGCGAAGTGCGCCTTTTGGGCGGTTGCGGATGCGCCACGGGACAACACGCGAGGAATGACCATCAAGCCATGGGCACCGACGTTGGCCGCATGGGCTGCATGGGACACCGCTTCACGGCTGTTGACGGCACCGGTACCGACGATGGTCGGGACGCCGGCGTCGACCAGGCGCGCCACACCTTCCTGACGCTCGGCTTCGGTGAGCAGGGGCCAGTCGCCCATCGAGCCGCAATACACGACAGCGCTCATGCCGATATCGATCAGTTCGCGACCCTTGGCCACCAAGGCATCGAAGTCCGGCTTGCGCTCGGCGGTGCAGGGTGTCATCAGCGCGGGAATGCAACCGGTGAATATGTTGTCGCTCATGGTTGTCGCTCCTTGGAACGTTGATTCAGATAAACAGGGAGGTACGGGGTTCAAATACCCCAGGCGAAGGGGTCCTGCTCGTCGATCAGCAGCGTGCTGTCGGCGGTCATCCAGGCGCGGCCGGTAATGAACGGGCGGATGCGATCGCCTTCCCATTCGTAGCGGCCCTCGAACTGACTGGCGGTGATGCCGGCTTGTACCCAGCGTTCGCCCTCGGCCAGTTTTCCATCGGCGGCCAGGCACGCCAGTTTGGCGCTGGTGCCGGTGCCGCAAGGCGAACGGTCGTAGGCCTTGCCCGGGCACATGACGAAGTTGCGGCTGTCGGCATGATCGTCTTCGGCGAACAGCTCGACATGGTCGATGAGGGCGCCGTCTTCGCCGTGGATGCCCTGGTCCTTCAGCGCCTTGAGCATTGCCCAGGTGTACTCGGTCAGCACCTCGACATTGTCCATTTGCAATACCTTTCCATGGTCGGACACCAGGAAAAACCAGTTGCCGCCCCAGGCGATATCGCCGTACACGCGGCCGTGTCCGGGCACCTCGACCGCTACGTGCTGGCGGTAGCGGTAGGCGGGCACGTTGCCCACAGTCACCGCACCGTCTTCATGCAGGGTGGCGCTGACCTGGCCGACCGGTGTATCAATCTTGTGCACGCCGGGGCTGATATGTCCCAAGTGGTGCAAGGACGCGACCAGGCCGATGGTGCCGTGGCCGCACATGCCCAGATAGCCGGCATTGTTGAAGAAGATCACGCCGCAGGTGGCGTCCGGCGAAACCGGCTCGCAATACAAAGCCCCCACCAATACATCGTTGCCCCGGGGTTCCAGCAGGCAGGCGCGACGCCAGTGGTCATGCCCCTCGCGCAGGGCATCGCGTTTTTCGGCCATGGTATTGCCGGGCAAATCAGGAAAGCCTTTCATCACCAGGCGAGTCGGTTCGCCGCCGGTGTGGGAATCGATGACATGTACTTTTTTCATAGTCCCGTCCATTAGAGGAAATCGGAAAGCTGTGAGTCTGAACTCACCGGCAATGGCTTCAGAGTGAGCGCGTCAGCCTGGCCGCGATTGATGTTTTTCACTGGCATCAATGACGAAATCAGCACAGTACGGATGACCGTGATGCGCCCTCGACAGGGCGCCGGGGTTGGGGCAACCTGCTCGGCGTGCTGGTCGCCTGGACGAAAAGTGGGGGAGGGAGCTTCATGACGCAGAACGCGCTTGCGATCCTGTGCCAGGGGAACGACGCCAGTCGTCCTCAGACCATCGATGAATTATTGGCAGGCGTGGCACTGCTGCTGCCGATGCTGGATGTCATTCCCAATGCCGCGATCTTTATCAAGGATGTCCAGGCGCGCTACGTCATGGCCAACCGCACCCTGGTGCGTCGCTGCGGGTTGAAACACCTGCAATCCTTGCTTGGAAAAACCAGTGCCGAGGTTTTTCCGGCGCAGTTGGGGCCTGGCTATACCGAACAGGATCGACGGGTGCTGGAGCAGGGGCTTGTTCTGGAGGATCAGTTGGAGTTGCACTTGTACGGCAGTCGGGAGCCCGGCTGGTGCCTGACGCACAAACGGCCCTTGCATAACCGCAACGGTGAGATCATCGGGTTGGTGGGGATCTCGGTCGACCTGCAGTCGGCCAGCGAGACGCATCCGGCCTACCAGCGCCTGGCCGCGGTAGACGAATACATTCGCGCGCATTTCAACCGGCGCGTCACCTTGAGTGAACTGACGCGGATCGCCGGCATTTCAGTGGCGCAACTGGAACGGTACTGCAAGCGTGTGTTCAACCTGACGCCACGCCAGATGATCCAGAAAGTTCGCCTGGAGCATGCACATCGAATGCTGCATACCGACATGCCGATCACCGAGGTCGCACTGCAGTGCGGCTACACCGACCACAGTGCGTTTACCCGTCAGTTCAAGGCATTGACGGGTTTTACACCACGCCATTACCGGCAAGTGACACTCGGTGAATCCTGACGATCAGAAACCAACGGCCTGCGCGACAAGGTTGTCTTGCGACCCAGCCATCAGGTGCAACGGAACCTGTTGCTGCTTCTCCAGGCACGGGATTTCAAAACCACCGACGATCTGAAGCTGTCGCTCATTCAACCCGGTCGCCTCCTCTTCTTTTGCCTTGGCCATTCTCGCGTGGTTCGCTGCGATTTCATTAAGAGTTGACACGTTACATCTCCGGTGACTGACCAAGCGTATTGCTGGAGGCCTTAAGCATTAGTTTGAGGGGCTGGCGTGTCAGAATTATGTCGTTCTGGGGCCGCTACGACCGCCTGTGCAAGCCGTAAGCCAGAGAGGGGCGCATAGTGCGCCCCGGGTTTTGATTTGCGACGAAAGGTTGTGCGATGAGTTCAGGACAGGAAAGTCAAAGGCTACGACCGATACTTGATGACAATCCCCTTGAGTTTACGACCCTCCATGGCTTGCACATCGCGCGCCCACAGCGGCCCGTTGGCACGGGCACCCACGGTCCCGATACGGTCGTAGACCACTACCACGGCATCACCGCCCAGCTTGGCGGATTCCTCGCGCAATTTCTGTTCGACCTCGGCAATCGGTGGCGCGGGATCGACGCTGGCATCGATCAGCACTTCACCCAGACGGATGTGCGGGCGAAGGGGCTCGGAGCGCAGCACCACGACTTCGCTGGGCATTGTCGGAGCGGGGTGCTCGACACCGACATAGGCGGTGCTGTGGGCATCGACGGTGGCGCAGCCACTGAGAACGAGGAGGGTGGCGGTGAGCCCGCCGGCCAGTAGCGACAGTTTGAAACGGGTGGACCAGGACGCAGGCATGGTGGGTTTCCTCCGGACAATCCGCTGCTATACGGGGAATGGCATGTTGACGGTAGCAGACGACCCGGGAGTTGCCAGAAAGCCCAACCGGGTCTGATTGGGCTGTCTTCGTTACGGATCTAGAGTGAGTGAGAAATCTGTGGCGAGGGAGCTTGCTCCCGCTTGAGTGCGTAGCACTCACAAAAATCTTAATGGTTTTCAGATTTCGGGGCCGCTGCGCAGCCCGACGTCGGAACGCCGCCCGGAGCCAGCTCGCTCGCCACAGGGATTGGTAAGACTCAATCATTACGCTCCCACAAGGGGATTGTCATTGATCCTTCTCGCAATTGACCATCCACGACACGCCAAAGCGGTCGACCAGCATGCCAAAGCGGGCCGCCCAGAAGGTGGTCTCCAGCGGCATTTGCACATTGCCGCCTGCTGACAGTGCGGAAAACACCCGTTCAGCCTCGGCAATGCTGTCGACATTCAGCGAAATCGAACAGCCGTTCATTTCTTCGGTGGGGCGGTCGGGGGTGGTATCCGATCCCATGATCGCCTGATCGCCCACTGCCAGGCGGGTGTGGATGATCAGGTTATGCAGGTCCTTGGGTACATGATCGCCGGCGGGTGTTTCACCGTAGGTCAACATCGCTTCGATCTGGCCTTTCAGACATTCGGCATAGAAGGTGAACGCGGCTTTGCAGTCGCCATTGAAGATAAGGTAGGGGTTGATTTTCATGATGCGGCTCCCGGTCATTGAAGGGACACATCGGATTGGACGCTTGGTTCAGGAGCGAATTCCGATGATATCGAGGCGATCCCGGGCTTTTGTAGGAGCGAGCTCGCTCGCGATGGTCGTTAACGATAGCTCGTAAGAGCTGATGCCCAGAGGCGCCCTTGGGTTTTTCGCGAGCAAGCTCGCTCCTACAAGGACAACTGGGTTTTTTTAGACGTTTTCTCGATAGACCGGGCGAAGCTTATTGCCTCGACCGGGCGTCGTGGTGCGAGCACGCGCTCGATGGCTCCGCTGAGCATGTTTTCCAGCAGTTCGTCCTGCTCGCCTTCGTCCAGCGAATGGGGTGACAGCCAACTCGGTGCGCTGTTAAGCAAGGCGGCAATGGCGTGCCCGGCTGCCGGCAGACCTGATTCGCTGAATCGGGAGCGGGCGCCGAGCATCACCAGCAACCGGCGTTCGTACTGTTCGCGCAACTGGCGAACCCGCGCCTGCTGCTCTTCATTCAGGCAGCCGCTGTCGCGCTCCACCAGTCGAAAGTGCCACGGCATGTCGCGATGCAGGTTCAGGTGCGCGCGGATCAGGCTGTTGAGCCGGTCGCGTTTGGCCGGGGCCTTTTGTTCGATGCGGCCAAGGGTGGCCAACAGCTCTTCGTAAAACTCCTCGATCAGGTCGAGCAGCAAATGCTGTTTGCTCGGGTAATGGTGATACAACGAGCCTGGGGAAAGCCCCAGGCACGTGGCGAGTTCGCGCATGCCGACCTGACCGAAACCTTTGCTGGCAAACAACTCCAGTACCTTGTCCCGGTACTCGGCAAACCGCGAGCAACGCTCAGGCATAGGCATGGAAGCCACGCCCCGTCTTGCGGCCCAGGTAACCGGCGGCAACCATTTCCTTGAGCAGTGGCGCCGGGCGGTATTTGCTGTCGTTAAAGCCGTCGTAAAAGGCTTCCATGATCGCCAGCAAAGTGTCCAGGCCGATCAGGTCCGCCAGGGCCAGCGGGCCGATGGGTTGGTTGCAGCCCAGGCGCATGCCGGCGTCGATGTCTTCGGCGCTGGCCAGGCCTTCCTGGAACACCAGGACCGCTTCGTTGATCATCGGTACCAGAATCCGGTTGACCACGAACCCCGGGCGGTTGCCGGCGGTGATCGCGGTTTTGCCCAGCGCGGTCGCCATGTCCAGTGCCAGGGCGTGGGTGGCGTCGCTGGTTTGCAGGCCGCGGATGACTTCAATCAGGCCCATCACCGGCACCGGGTTGAAGAAGTGCAGGCCGATAAAGCGCTCTGGCTGGCTGACGCTGGCGGCGAGTTGGGTGATCGACAGCGACGAAGTGTTGGAGGCAATCACGCAGTCGGCGCTGACCTGCGACGCGATCTGTTGCAGTACCCGCAGTTTCAGCTCGAGGTTTTCCGTGGCGGCTTCGATCACCAGTTGCGCGTTGTGCAGGCTGCTGTAGTCGGTGCTGGTGCGGATCTTGTCGAGGGCGGCGAGCTTTTGCTCCAGCGTCAGGGTCTCCTTGGCAACCTGACGATCGAGATTCTTGCCAACGGTCGCGACGGCTTTTTGCAAAGCGCTCTCAGAGATGTCGAGCAGGGTCACGCTGAAACCGGCCAGGGCGCAGACTTGCGCAATGCCATTGCCCATGGTGCCGGCGCCGATCACGCCAATGTGTTGCAGATTCATGTTGCCGTCCTTTCGCTCAAACCCTGCGATACCTTGGCCGTGGTGGCAGCCGAAGGCGTACTATTGGCGCGAGTCTAGAGCTGGCAAGGCGGTTGTCCTATGCCGAAACTGTTCAACGGCACTGGTGTTTTTTGCCATTTCGAATGATGGGGAGCGTTGCGTTCAGATGCGGGAAAAGGACTCGGTGGCCGCCTACTTCGTGCAGGCAATGATCCACGGGCTGGGAGACGATCCGCAGCGAGTGCGAGCGGTGCTGGAACAGGCCGGCATTGATCCGGCGCTGATGCAAGAGCCGACGTCGCGGGTGCCGGCCAATGCTTTTGCGGCGTTGTGGCTGATTCAGATCCGCGAACTGAATGACGAGTTCTTCGGGCTCGATTCCCATGGCATGCCGCCGGGCGCTTTCGCCCTGATTTGCCGCGCCTTGATTCAGGAGCCCGACCTGCACAAGGCCATGCGTCAGTGCCTGGCCAACTTCGCCCTGTTCCTCCACGATTTTCGCGGCGAGCTGTCCGTGCGTGGCAAGCGGGCCTTCATCAGCCTGGACAGCCAGGCGGCAAATGATGAGGTCAGCCGTTTCGGCGAAGAGACGTTCCTGGTGTTGATGATCAGCCTGTTGTGCTGGCTGGGCGGTCGGCGCATACCCATTGACCGCGCGGATTTCCGCCACGAGCGGGTGTCCCTCAGTGACGATCGCTTGCTCTGGGGGCCGAACCTGACGTTCGGCGCCGAACGCACCGAAATCGAATTCGCCAGCCACTACCTGCGCCTGCCGGTGGTGCAGGACCTGGCCTCGCTGAAAGTATTCCTGCGCACCGCGCCGCAGTGGCTGGTGATTCGCTTCCGCAACCAGCACGGCCTGGCGTCACAGGTGCATCAGCGCCTGCGCAACAGCCATTACAGCCACTGGCCGACCCTGCAGGCCTTCGCCCTCGAACAGCACCTGAGCCCCAGCACCTTCCGCCGCAAGCTGGAACGTGAAGGCTGTTCCTATCAGGAGATCAAGGACGAAGTGCGCCGTGCGGTGGCCTTCGAGCAATTGCGCCAGAGCCGGGCGAGCATCAGCGACATCGCCGAGCAACTGGGATTTCAGGAACCGAGTGCATTTCATCGCGCGTTCAAGAAGTGGACGGGGGAGAGTCCGGGACGGTATCGGGCAAGGTTTCAGGAGTAGTTGGTGTGGGCCTTCGATTAAGTCTTTGTAGGAGCTTTCCATGATTTTTGCCGGCAATTTCCGAACCTTCAACCTCGAAATTTCTTGTGACGACAGGGGCTTTGCAACGGGTGGAATGAGTCGGCGAAGTGAGGTATTTCTTTGCGTCGCATCGGAGCTTTCAATGGATTGAAAACTTGCATGGATGATTTGATCAAGGAAGTGATTCCGCTACTCCAGTATTTGATTCCGGGATTCTTGGCCGCCTGGATCTTTTATTCACTGACAGCCTTCAAGCGGCCGGACACTTTTGGACAAATAGTTCAGGCGCTGATCTTTACCTTCGTGATCCAGTCGCTGGTCGTTGGGTTGGGAGCGTTGCTGTTGGTTACAGGTGAACGGTTCTTTTCAGTCGGCATGTGAGGCAGAAAATCAGAGACCTTGTGGTCAGCGGTGATTGCGGTGCTGATGGGTTTTCTTTCCTGCCACATTGCCAGTAGCGACAAGCTTCACGCTCTCCTGCGCAAGCTGAACAACACCCGGCAATCTTCATATCCTTGCGAGTGGTACAGTGCTTTTTCAACGCGGCAAAGACATGTCGTGCTGCACTTGGTCGATGGCAAACGCCTGTTTGGCTGGCCGATAGAATGGCCGGCGGAGCCTGCAAGAGGGCAGTTCGTTCTTGAGTACCCTCACTGGATTGAAGATGCAAACCAGAGATTTCACACCGGGGCCGAAGTGATTGTTATCGATGTTTCAAAAGTACAATGGGTCGAACTCCTGAAAACATAGGATGAACATATGACAAGCAGAGCACCGCAAGAAATGCCGCCCGAATTGAGGCGGCTAATGGAGGACTGGATTAACGGCGGCCCTCCTCCCCCGGGGCTGGTGATTCCACTCGGCCCCCCACCTTCAAGAAAAGAGTCTGAGAGACCGCGTCGGCGCAACAGATAATATGCCCGCGGTCCTTACCCGCTTCTCCTCATTACTCGACCAGTCCCGGCGCGCCTTGCTGCTGGTCTGGGGCACTTCGCGCGGCCTGTTCCTTGGCCTGGTGCTGGCGACGCTGATCGCCGGGGTGCTGCCGGCGTTGGCGGCGTGGCTGGGGCAGCGCATTGTCGATGCCGTGGTATTTGCCATGCAGTTGCACGCGCAGCAGGGCAGTGCGCCGTTGTGGCCAGTGCTTCGCTATGTGCTGTTGGAAGCCGGGGTGCTGGCGTTGCTGTCCGCCACCCAGCGTGCGCTGTCTGTGCAGCAGTCGCTGTTGCGCGTGCAGTTGGGGCAGAAGGTCAACACGATGATTCTGGAAAAGGCCCAGACGCTGTCGCTGGTGCAATTCGAGAATTCCGAGTTCTACGACAAGCTTGTGCGGGTAAGGCGCGAGGCTTCGACCCGGCCGTTGGCGCTGGTGATGAAGTCGCTGGGGTTGATCCAGAACCTGATCGTGTTGATCAGCTTCGGTGTGTTGCTCGTGCACTTCTCGCCGTGGGCGCTGGTGCTGTTGGTGGTCGGCGCGTTGCCGGTGTTTTTTGCCGAGGCGCATTTTTCCGGCGATGCCTTTCGCTTGTTCACCCGCCGCGCACCGGAAAGCCGACAGCAGACGTACATCGAGACGTTGCTGTCCCATGAGGCCTACATCAAGGAGGTCAAGCTGTTCGGTTTCGCGCCGCTGCTGTTGCGGCGTTACCGCGAGACGTTCGCCCGGCTCTATGCCGAGGACCGGCGGCTGACCCTGCGCCGCGACGGCTGGGGTTTCGTGCTGGGTCTGCTCGGCACCGGGGCGTTTTACCTGGCCTATGCCTGGGTGGTGGTCGATGCGGTTCACGGCAATATCAGCCTTGGGCAGATGACCATGTACCTGGTGCTGTTCAAGCAGGGACAGTCAGCGGTGAGCAGCAGCCTGAGCGCCATCAGTGGCCTTTATGAAGATGGACTCTACCTGTCCAGTCTTTATGAATACCTGGCTGAGCCGGTGGTGGTCGATACCGGGCATCTCACCGTCGGTGCAGTGCCTGGCGACGGCTTGCGTTTCGAGAACGTCGGTTTCCGTTATCCGGGCGCCCGTCATGCTGCGCTGGAAGGCATCGATCTGCACCTTGTACCCGGGCACAGTGTGGCGCTGGTGGGGGAGAACGGTTCGGGCAAGACCACGCTGATCAAGCTGCTGACCCGTTTGTACCGTCCTGATCAGGGGCGAATTCTACTGGACGGCAGCGACTTGCAGGATTGGGAAGAGGACGCACTGCGTCGGCGCATCGGCGTGATTTTCCAGGATTACATCCGCTACCAGTTCTCCGTCGGCGAGAACATCGGCGTGGGCGATACCCTGGCGTTCAACGATGAGCAGCGCTGGCACGAAGCCGCCGCCGAAGGCATGGCTGCGCCCTTCATCGAGCGTCTGGATCGCGGTTATGCCACGCAATTGGGGCGCTGGTTTGCCGGGGGGCAGGAACTGTCCGGCGGGCAATGGCAGAAGATCGCGTTGTCCCGTGCCTACATGCGTCGCGATGCCGATATCCTGATTCTCGACGAGCCGACGTCGGCCCTTGACCCGGCAGCGGAAGCGGCGGTATTCGAGCATTTCAGCCGGCACACCCAGGACCGCATGACCCTGCTGATCTCCCACCGTTTTTCCAGTGTGCGTAACGCCGATCACATCATCGTGCTCGACCAGGGCAGGATTCTTGAGCACGGCGATCACCACAGCCTGGTCGCGGCAGGCGGGCGCTATGCGCAGTTGTTCGACTTGCAGGCGCGGGGTTATCGATAACGATCAGGAGTCCTGCGCACCCCTTGAAACCGTCGGCCCGGCGATCTGCGATTTGGCTTTCATCAAGCCGTCGAGCGCCTGGCGATATTGGCTGCCACCCAGGCTCATGCTGTTGTTATGCGTGCCACCGGGTACCAACAGCAGGCGCTTGGGCTCATTGGCGGCATTGAACAATTGCTGGCTGAAGCGCGGGGGCATGAACGCATCGGCTTGACCGTGAACCACCAGCAGCGGCATGTCGATATCGACGATCTTGTCGATCGAGTCGAACTTCTGCGACAGCAGCCAGCGCACCGGCAGCCAGTTGACGGGCAGGTTGTTGCCGGCCACTTCCGCCACGGCATCGCCCAGTGTGGTGAAGGTGGACTCGATCACCAGACCGCGCACCGGCACCGCGACATGATCTTTTTTTGCCTGCGCGGCCAGGTCTGCCGCCAGGTCGACGGCCACCGCACCGCCAAGGGAATGGCCGTAGATCAGGCGTTTGCCGGGATCAGGTTGCATCGCCGTAAAGCGCTCCCAGGCAGCCCGGGCGTCTTCGTAGACGCTGGCTTCCGACGGCAGGTCGCCGTTGCTCTGGCCGAACCCCCGGTAGTCGATGGCCAGCACCGAATAGCCCATGGCGCGCAGTTGCTCGATGCGGAACGCCTGGCCGGTGAGGTTCCAGCGCACACCGTGCAGGTAGAGGATCGACGGCGCATCGCGGCGTGCCGCCGGCCACCACCAGGCATGCAGGTTTTGCCCGGCCTTGAAATTGGCGGGCTTGATGTCGAACGCCTGAACATCCCCCGGCAAACCGCGATACCAGCTCGCCGTGCCCGGTTCGATGCGGAACAGTAACTCGCGCTCCTTGTACTTGAGCGCGCCGCAACTCACCGGCAGGCCGACGACCAGCGCAGCCATGCACAGCAGCGGCAGCCAGCGTCGGCGAAGTCGAGTGAGGAGGGCAATGGGCATCGGATGTTCCATTGGTACAGACATGAAGTCCGCGTTTTAACAGATGCGTGCGCAGGGCGGGAAAAATTTCGACCTGTGGGAGCGAGCCTGCTCGCGAAGGCGTCTACACATCCGATATCTATTTGTCAGACATTCCGCTTTCGCGAGCAGGCTCGCTCCCACAGGCGGGTAGTGTTGTTTCTGCGGATCACTCCACCCGCAACACAATCTTGCCAACATGATCGCCCGCTTCCATCCGCGCATGAGCCAGCGCCGCCTCGTCGAGCCTGTAAACCTTGTCGATCATTGGCAGGCAGCGACCGGCCGCCAGCACCGGCCATACGTGTTCGCGCAACTGCAGTGCGATCGCGGCCTTTTCTTCACGGGTGCGTGAGCGTAATAGCGAACCGGTGACCGTGGCGCGTTTGGCCATGATTGCCAACAGGTCGACATCCTTGGCAATTGCGCCGCCGAGGAAACCCAGCATCACCAGCCGTCCTTCGAGGGCCAGGGCCGCCACGTTACTGTTCAGGTACGAACCGCCCATGATGTCGAGTACCACATGGACGCCCTGGCCAGCGGTTTTTTCGGCGATGACACGGGCGAAATCCTGCTCGCGATAATTGATCGCTTCGGCACCCAGATCGCGAATCACGGCACACTTTTCTTCACTGCCCGCCGTGGCGAAGGCCTCGATGCCGAACTCGCGGCAGAGCATCAGTGCGGTGGTGCCGATGCCACTGGTGCCGCCATGGATCAAGGCCCGTTGACCCTTTCGGGCGCCGCCCATCTCGAACAGGTTGGCCCACACGGTGAAAAACGTTTCCGGAACTGCCGCCGCGTGTTCCCAGTCCAGGCCCTCGGGGATAGGCAGTGTCTGGCTGGCCGGGACCACGCAATACTGTGCATAGCCGCCGCCGTTGGTCAGCGCACAGACCTTATCACCGACCTTGAACTCGTTGGCGCCAGCGCCGACAGCGACCACTTCACCGGCCACTTCCAGTCCCGGGATCGGGTTCATGCCGGGTTTCATCGGGTACTTGCCGGCGCGCTGAATCACGTCAGGACGATTCACTCCGGCGGCACGCACGCGGATCAGTACTTCACCGGCGCCGGCCGTGGGTACCGGCACCTGGCGTGGTTGCAAGACTTCGGGACCACCGGGTTGGGTGATCTCGATCAGGGTCATGGTTTGAGGGAGGGACATGTTCGATACCTCTAGTGAAAAAATCAGTTCAGTACACCGATCCAGTGTGGAAGCGAGCCTGCTCGCGAAAGCTGTGTGTCGGGCGATTACTCTGTTCAATGTGCCGACGTCTTCGCGAGCAGGCTCGCTCCCACATGGGAGGGGGGCATGAAGCGAACAGCCAACTCCAACAGTAACGCCACGACAATCGCCCCCGCCGCTATCACGAACATCAACTCATGGCGTCCACCACTGGCATTGAACAGCGCCGAGTACGCAAACCCGGAGATCGCCTGAAAGGTGGCGAACGACACGGTGGCGCGACTCCAGGCGATCTGTTGTTGATGATGCTCGGGGACCAGTTCGTGAACCCGGGCCAGCGCCAGTGGCACGATGCCCGGCGGAAACGAGCCGATGATCACTGCCAGCAAGGCCAGCGCCGCGAAAGAGCTGGAAACCGATAGCAGGCCAACTGCAATCGCCTGCACCGCCAGCACCAGTCGGATGCCTGGTTTTGCCCCCAATCGATCGGCCAGAAAACCGTAGCTCACCGGTCCGACAATCGCGCCCAGGCCGTACATCACCCAGATCAGCGCGCCGACGTGTTGCCCTGCACCGAGCCCGCGAACCACGTAATCCACCAGAAACACCATGGCCGGCACCAGCCCGGCCGCCATGAACGCGTATTGGGCAAACAGCAGGTAGACACTCGGGTTGATCGTTGCTGGCGCGGACTTGGCGGGCATTACGGCTGTTGCATGGGACGCGGCGGGCGGCCAGGCGAACCAGCTGGCTGCAGTCAGAGCCAGCGCCAGCACGCCCAGGCCTAGCCAGGTTTGCTGCAAGCCAAGGCTCAGCAGCGGCGGCACGATTGTCCCCGATCCGGCAATGCCCAGGCCAAGACCGAGAAAGATCGCGCCACTGGCCAGGCCTTTGCGCGCGGCTGGCACATGGGGCAGCACCGTTGCCGCCACCAGCACCATGATCGCGCCACCGGCGATGCCGGACAGCAAGCGCCAACCGAAAAACCAGTTCACCGACAACGGAAAGGCGCAGGCAAAAAACGCCAGGGTCACCGCCAGCATCATCAGCCGAAGGGCGGTTTTGTTGGACGTACGTCGAGCCAGAGGATGACCGATCAGCGCACCGATCAGGTAACCCACCAGGTTGGCGGCACCGAGGAACACCACGTCGCTGGCGGAGAACCAGTGGGCTTCGATCAGCGAGGGAATCAGCGGTGTGTAGGCAAACCGCGCCAGGCCGATACTGACCAGGCTGGCGCAGAGGCCGGCGAAGATCGCCAGCCAGATCGCGCTACGTGTTGTGTCGGAGGGAGCTGGTGAGCTGGGCATGAACCTTGTCCTGTGAGTGTTCTCTGGCGTCCAGCATAACGAGGTTGTTTGATGCAATAATGCTGCGATTTCACTTTGTAGTGATGCAGTAATGCATCGCATGGAGAGCGCCATGAACTGGGATGACGCACGGGTATTTCTCGCGGTCTGCCGCGAATCGACACTTCGGGGCGCCGCGCGGGTACTGGGGGTGGACCAGGCCACGGTCGGCCGGCGGATCGCTGCGCTGGAAAAATCATTGAGCGCGACCCTGTTTCTGCGTACTTCCGAAGGTTATGCGCTGACCGCCGTGGGCGAAGCGGCGATGCGTGCCGTGGAGAAAATGGAGCATTCGGCGCTGGAGCTGGAGCGGCGGATTCAGGGCCTTGACGATCGCTTGACCGGTATCGTGCGGGTCACCACGACGGACTCCCTGGCGATCGATTTTCTGATTCCGGCCATTGCCCGTTTGCATCAACATCACCCTGATGTGCGGGTGCAACTGGACGCCTCGACGCAAATCCTCAGTCTGGCCAAGCGCGAGGCCGACATCGCGGTGCGCAATACCCGACCGGATAACCCGGACCTGATCGCCCGGCGAATCGCCCGGTGGCCGGTGGGCCTGTTCGCCTCGCAAGACTATGTGGACGCCCACGGCATTCCGGAGCCGGGATCGGCATTCGAAGGGCATGATCTGGTGGTGTATCAGCCGTATTTGCAGGGCAGCAAGGACATGACGCTGGTCAGTGAGCCGCTGGGGCGTGGGCGGATCGTTTCGAGCCTGAGTTCCAGCCTGTTGGTGCGTCGATCCATCGCTGCAGGGATCGGGATAGGGGAGATTCCGGTGTACGTGGGGGAGAAGGATGGACTGGTCAGGCTGTGGCCGGAACGCTCCCGACCAATTCCCTATGACGTGTGGCTGGTGACCCACGCCGACCTGCGACACACCGCCAGGGTACGGGCGGTGATCGATGAGATAGTCGAGCAGTTTGCATCTTCCAGCGAACATACCTTGTAGCTCTGTGGGCAATCCCCCTTGTGGGAGCGAGCCTGCTCGCGAAGACATTGGCACATTCACCATTGATGTGACTGATACACCGCCTTCGCGAGCAGGCTCGCTCCCACAAGAGTTTGTAGGAGCGCTCCTATGGTCAAGGCATTTCAGGCAATTCCTGCGGCCGCAGATCAAACACCAGCACCTCGGCATCCACGCCGTTGCTCAAGGTCAGCACCTGTTCTTCGCGAACCCGCACACCGTCGCCTTCCTGCAAGCGCAGGCCGTTGAGTTCGACACTGCCGCGCGCCACATGCACGTAGGCGTAGCGATGGGCGGCCAGTTCCAGGGTGGCACTCTCCTGGCCGTCGATCAGGCCGGCATACACCCGGGCATCCTGACGCACCTTCAGCGAACCCTTGTCCCCGTCGGGGGAGATGATCAATTGCAGGCGGCCGCGTTTCTTCTGCGTGCTGAAGTGTTCTTGCTGATAGCGCGGTTTGGCGCCGCTTACATCCGGCACGATCCAGATTTGCAGGAAGTGCACCGCACGCTTGTCCGAGTGGTTGTATTCGCTGTGCGCCACGCCACTGCCGGCGCTCATCAATTGCACGTCGCCAGGGCGGATCACCGAGCCGGTGCCCAGGGTGTCCTTGTGTTCCAGTGCGCCGTCGAGCACATAGGAGAAAATTTCCATGTCGCGGTGCGGATGCTGGCCGAAGCCTTTACCGGCGGCGACGCGGTCATCGTTGATCACCAACAGATCGGAAAAACCCTGTTCTTTCGGGTTGCGATAGTTGGCGAAAGAGAAGGTATGGAACGACTTCAACCAGCCATGGTTGGCCATGCCACGATCAGAAGCTTTGCGAAGGGTCAGCATGATGGAATCTCCTGTGGGGACGTTGATTCGTCCGAGTGAGGAGAAGGTTAATGGTTACCCAGTGGTGCAAAAAGTAGATGAAAATTGAAATACTGTCTCATTCAGGTTGACAGTAATGTTGACGACGCTGAATCCGTACTTCGCCATAATGCACAGTAATACCGGGCGGGACCCTGTGGGAGCGAGCCTGCTCGCGAAAGCGGTCTGACCCTCACCTCTATGTTGAATATGAAACCGTATTCGCGAGCAGGCTCGCTCCCACAAGGGATAGTCTCCAGTGGCTTGATACTCCTAAGTGATTTGAACCCATGAAAACCGTGGCAATGGTGCTGTTCCCCAACTTTCTCCTGCTCGACATGGCCGGGCCCATGGATGTTTTTTCCATTGCCAATCGGTACCTCAAACCCGACGACCACTACGTGCTGACGACCATCGGCACCGAACCCGGTGCGCTGCGGGCGTCCAATGGCGTGAGGGTGCTCGCCGATCTGACTATCGATCAGGCCTGTGACGGATTTGATCTGCTGCTGGTGCCCGGAGGCCCCGGTGCCTACAACGAAAAACATCCGCGATTGCTCGACTGGCTCAAGCACAACGTCAGTCGCTCAAAGGATTACGGATCCATCTGCACCGGGGTGTTTGTGCTGGGCCATGCCGGGTTGATCGACGGCTATCGCGTGACCACCCACTGGCACTACACCGAGCGCTTGATTCAGGCTTTCCCCAAGACCACCGTCGAGACCGATCGGATTTTCGTCCAGGATCGCAATCTCGTGACGTCCGGTGGCGTCACCGCCGGCATTGACCTGGCGCTGGCAGTGGTTGCCGACGACCATGGCAAGAAACTCGCACAGGATGTGGCCAAGGTGTTGTTGGTGGTGATGAAACGCCAGGGTGGCCAGGCGCAGTTCAGCCCGTTGATGGCGGCGGTGGCGCCCCAGGAAACGGCGATCACCCGGTTGCAGAACCATGTACTCGAGCATCTCGACGAAACCTTCAGCATCGAACGCATGGCCGGCCTGGCCGCCATGAGCCCGCGTCACTTCGCCAGGGTGTTCGCCCGGGAAGTGGGCATGACGCCCATGGAGTTTCTGCAAAGTGCGCGGATCGATTGCGCTCGCAACCTGCTCGAAACCACAGAGTTGCCACTCAAGACCGTGGCCTTCAAAAGCGGCTTCGGCAGCGTGCGGCACATGCGGTTTCTGTTCGGTGAGAAGCTCGGTCTGACCCCGACCCAGTACCGCGAGCAATTCAGCTGACGTTTTTGGCCGTGATGCGCACCGTAATGGCCGTGACGCTCCCCCCGTGACGGTTGTACGGTCGCCGAGGCCTGCCAAGATAGCCTTGAACTCATAGCAAGGAAGGTACCGTCCGGATGTGTGCCGGGCAGGCTCCCTGCGGGTGAAGGTCAATGATTAGCCTTGGATACATAAATAGCGACACCGTGCTGCGCTTCGGCCCCTACGCGTTCCACCTTCATCAGCGATTGGTGCTGGAAGGCGATCAACCGCTGCGCCTGGGGGGACGGGCCCTGGATATCCTCCAGGTACTGGTCGAGCACGCAGGCTCGGTGGTCAGCAAGGACGAATTGATCGCCAAGGTCTGGCCGAGGTCGGTGGTCGAGGAAATCAATCTGCGGGTGCATATTGCCGCGCTGCGTCGAGCCTTTCGCGATGGCGAGGGCGGTCACTGCTACATCGTCAACATTCCCCAGCGCGGCTATAGCTTCGTCGCGCCGGTGCAACAGGCATCGGAGCTCATGCCGATCTCTTGCGCCCCTGCGCATAAACCCCAACACAACCTGCCCGCACGGCTGACGTCGATCACCGGCCGTGATGCGGTGGTCGGCAGTCTGGTCCGGCAGTTGCCGATACGGCGCTGCATGACCCTGGTCGGGCCCTGCGGTATCGGCAAGACCATGGTCGCCCTGCGCGTCGGCGAACTGCTGTTGCAGCACTATCGCGATGGCGTGTGGCGGGTGGACCTGGCGATGATCGATGATCCGGCGCAGGTGGAGGATCACCTGACGCGCACCCTGGCGCTGGAAACCGGCACCACCCTGGACGTGCTGAGGCAACGGCATGCGCTGTTGATCCTCGATAACTGCGAACACTTGCTGGAGCGCTGCCAGGCCCTGGTCGAAAGGCTGTTGGACTCGGCGCCGCGCCTGTCGATTCTGATCACCAGTCGTGAACCGCTGCTGGCCACTGGGGAAGCGTTATTGGCGCTGCCGCCGCTGGTGGTACCGCCGGTATCGGCGTTGCACAGTGTCGACGAAGTCATGGGCTATTCGGCTGCGCAGCTGTTCGTCAGCCGCGCACGTGCCCGTCAGCAAGGATTTTCCCTGCGCGAGCAGGACCTCAGGGCCGTGCGCGAAATCTGTCGACGGCTCGATGGGTTGCCCCTGGCGATAGAACTGGCGGCGGCGCAGATCGATGCGCTGGCGCTGGTGGGCTTGCAGGCGCAACTGGATAACTGCTTTCAACTGTTGACCCAAGGCCGGCGCACGGCAGTCCCCCGGCACCAGACTCTCAAGGCCGCCCTGGACTGGAGTTACGAACGGCTGAGCCCGGTGGAGCAAACCGTGTTGCAGCGCCTGGCGGTGTTCAAGTCGGCGTTCACCCCGGACGCGGCGATGGGCGTGGTCAGTTGCGCCACACTGCTGTCCGCCAACCTGAACAAGGTGCTGGAAAGCCTGGCGCTGAAGTCGCTGCTATCGCGCGAGCAAGCCAGTGGCGTAACCCGTTACCGCTTTCTCAACACCACCCGCAGTTACGCCCTGGAAAAACTCGAACACAGTGGCGCCTTGCGCACCTTTGAAATGCGGTACGCCGACTACATCAGTCAGTCGCATCGACGGTCAGGCCGGCCGGTGGTCCTGCAACTCGCCGAGTAATCGGCGCACAGCAATCAGGTCTGGCGTGGCATGCCCTTCGGTGAAGCGCTGGTAGATCGGCGCTAACAGTTCATGTGCCTGCTGGTGGCGACCCTGACGCTGCCAAAGCCGCGCCAGCGAAGTGGCGCTGCGCAGTTCCCAGGCCAGGGCGCCTTGAGTGTTTGCTATGTCGAGCGCCTTGAGCAGCAGGGGTTCGGCGTCACGGTTTTTCACCGGGCAATCCGCTGCCAGCAGCGCATCGGCGCGGGCCCGCAGAATCTCCGCGGTACTCCAGCCCGCCGCGCCGCTGTTGGCGCGTTGCAGCAAGTCGTCATCGACGAAGCCGGTGTCCAGGGTCACCATGATTTCCTTGATCAATCCGACACCCGCCAGTCGCGGCGGGGGTTCGTCAGAACTGTCCATGACCTGCGCATAGTGTTGCGCAAAGGTGTAGAACGGCAGCACCGAGTGTTTGCGCGACTGTTCCAGCAGCAGGCCCAACAGTTCGCGGGAAGTGCGGGTGTCGCCGTTGTAGTGGGCGATCAGGCAACCCGAGAGCGCCAGGGTGTAGCAGATGGAGGTGCCATGGTTGATCTGCAGGGCAATGTTCAGCGCCTGTCGTGCCGTACGCCAGGCTTGATCCGGCAGACCCTGTATCCAGAGGACGCGCGCCAGAATGGTCAGGGCGGCGACGCTCTGGTCGTACTGCACGCCAAAGCCGTGGGTGAAGCGGTTGAGATGGCCGCTGTGGGCCATGCGCTGGAGCACCTCTTCGGCATTCAGCCGCGCCCGTGATTGATTTCCGGCAAAGTGCAGCGCCAACACTCGCAAGCGATGGGTGCTGAGAGACAACACAGGGTCGCCGGACACTCCCAAACGGTCGAATTGCTGACTCTGCTCCAGGGCCATCTGATAGTTACCGCAGAGGAGATTGACGGCCAGATACCCGGAAACGGCGCGCAGTTCTCCAACCACGTCATTGCACTGCCTGGCGAGGGTTCTGGCGGTGACGAAAGCGCCGATGGCTTCAGCGGTGCCGCCCTGGGCGTGGTAGCAGGCGCTGCCGAGGGCCAGCTTCAGGGCCATTTTCAGGTGCGGGCAGGGTTCAAGCGTCGCATCGAGCAAGGCCAGGGCCTTGCGCACATGGCCGCCATGCTCCCTGGGCAGCGACAGCTCTTGCCAAAGTGGTGCGGACACCGCGGTCAAGCGGATCGCCAGTGTCTGCGGTCCCCGGGCATCCAGGCCCCAATCGAGGGCCGCGCGGATATCTTCCAGGCCACGGGCGTACCGCTCGATCCACAACGCTGTCGGTATCCGCTCCCACTCTTTGTGCGCCTGTTGCATCAAGACCAGGCAGCGTTCGGCATGGCGCTCGCGGGTGCCGGGCAGCTCGCTGGTCTGCTCGAGTTTTTCCAGGGCATAGCTGCGGGTGGTGTCGAGCAGGCGGTAGAACACCTCTTCGTCGCCGACGTCCACGCTCAGCAGCGACTTGGCCACCAGTTGCGTGATCGAGCCGAATACTTCGCGCGGTTCGATATGCCCGCCGACGATCACCGCCGCGGCCGACTCAAGGGTAAAGCCGCCGCGGAAGACACTCAGTCGGCGCAAGCAGGTCTGTTCGCAGGTGCTGAGCAGTTCGAAGCTCCAGTCCAGCGTGGCGCGCAGGGTCTGATGCCGGCCGAGCGTCGTGTTGCTGCTGTGGGTGAGCAGGCGAAAACTGTCCTGCAGTTGCGCCAGCAAGCCAGCGAGGCCGAGGCTGGCGACTTGCGCGGCCGCCAGTTCCAACGCCAGTGGTATGCCGTCGAGGCGTCGGCAGATGTCGATCAACAGCGGCAACTCGGCATCGCTCAGTTCGAAGCTGTCGTGACTGGCCATGGCCCGTTCGACGAACAATTGCAGCGCGGAAAAGCTCAAGGCCTGGGCACGGTCCAGCACGGCAATGGGCGGCGGGCAGTCCAGCGATTCCAGGCGCTGGACGAATTCGCCCTCGGCACGCAGGCCCTCGCGGCTGGTGGCGAGAATTTGCAGTTGCGGCGCGCCACGCAGCAGGCTTTCACAGAGAAGCGCCACATGGTCGATCAGGTGCTCGCAGTTATCGATGACCAGCAGCATCTCCCGCTCGCGCAGGAACAGGGCGAGGCTGTTCAGTGGTTCGGTGTCGTGCAGGGACAGGCCCAACAACGCGGCCAGGTGACCGGCGATCATCAGCGGATCATTGATCGGCGCCAGGTCCAGCAGACGAATGCCGTCGCGGTACCGGCCGATCAGCTGTTCGGCGACGCGCAAGGCCACGGTGGTCTTGCCGATGCCACCGGGGCCGACCAGGGTGATGAAGCGCTGGCGCGGCAGTTGCGTCACCAGGTTGTCGACCAATACCTGGCGACCAATCAGGCGGGTACGGCGCAGGGGCAGGTTGTGTCCGCTCGATGGCGGACCTTCGCTGGCTGGCTGCTGCTCGACACGCTCAAGCGAGCAGGGTGCCACGAAACTGTAGCCACGCTGAGCCACGGTGACGATGTAGCGCTGGCCGGCCTGACCGTCGCCGAGGGCCTTGCGCAGGGCCGCCATATGCACCCGCAGGTTGATCTCTTCCACCACAGTGTCGGGCCAGACTTCGGCGAGCAGTTGTTGTTTGCTGACCACGTTCCCGGCGTGTTTGAGCAGGATCAACAGGATGTCCATGGCCCGTCGGCCCAGGCGCAGGGGCTGGTCGGCCTCCAGTATCAGGCGTTGCCCGGGGTAGACCCTGTAAGGGCCGAAATGTACAGCTTGTACGAGGGAAAGGGGCAACGGCTAACTCCTGCTTGCATCCGTCTGAATCGCGGTTCTCAAGCATATTCTCAGGTTTTCTGATCCGCGCAATGTGCCGTTTGGATGACTGCGGGGTGCCTGTTGCGACTGCAGCGTTCCACGGACCTTAACGTACGCCCGTTTCTATTGGACGCGGCGCTGACAAACGGCTGGGCAACGCTGTTTGCGCGTCATGGAAAATTAACAACGTTTAACTCGTCCTGCGTCCGGTTTTCGCCCAAAACTCATCCCCTGCAGGAGCGAAGCTTGCTCGCGAAGGTGTGTCAGGCGACACCAA